>JALWQU010000061.1 GCA_026982915.1 Candidatus Altimarinota bacterium
CTTCTAATTTTGGTATTCATAATCGTCAGTTCTTCCATTTCCGTTTAGCCAAGATTTTTTCCTAGCACAGGTTTTTGGGAATTACCCGAATCATCCCAATTTCAACAAAAAGTTTTGACGATCAAAAAATATTTCATAGAATCCTATGGCTCCAAATAAATGGGGTGTTAGCTCAATTGGTTAGAGCGCTGCCCTGTCACGGCAGAGGTTGCGAGTTCGAGTCTCGTACATCCCGCCAGAATAAAAAAACCTAAACAAGTGTTGTTTATGTTTTTTTAGTAACCGAAGTATACATAAAAACCACCACCCCCAAGGAAATCCACATGTCGGCGAGGTTAAAAATCGGAAACGACCAAAAAGACAAAAAGTCCGTCACCGACCCAAAAAATAAACGATCTATGAGATTCCCAATCGCCCCAGAAAAAATAAGACCATAGGCGATCATTTCTGCCGAAAAAAGCTCTTTGCGAGTAGTACAGCGTCGCCATAGCTCCCAACCGAGATAACTCAAAACTATTACCGTAAGCGGAATAATAATATAGTAATCCACCGGTAAGGAAAAAGCGACGCCTTCATTGAAGGCCAAATGCAACCTGAAAAAGCTAAAAATATCAATCGATTCGGTTAGGTAAATACGCGCTAACCATTTACTTATCTGATCGACCAGTATGAGTTCGAAAAGAATCACCAGTAATGTATATTTAATCAGATTTTTGGACATATTTTAATTTATAAGACTTTCCTAAACACTCAAAAAACAAAACCGTACAAGCAAAACTAATAATTCCTAAAAACATACCCGCGAGCACATCCGAAAAATAATGCACCTGCACAAACAAACGAGTAAACGGAATAAGCATCGCGCCCAATAATAAACTTGCATGGGCTAGGGCTTTTTGTTTTCGAGTCCCCTGCCTCGCAAAAAGATACCCAATCGATAAAAAGAAAAAGACCGCTGTCATCGCGTGTCCACTCGGAAAACTTGATTCGTGTACCGATAAATCAAACGGATTTTCCGGACGAGTACGATCGGTTAGGTATTTGATGATTATTTTTAGTGTTTGTCCTCCAGCCAGTCCTAGAAACAGGAAAAAGACGGCTTTTTGTTTTTTTAAAAACCACAGGAGTACGAGTAAAGCGATAAACCAACTCAAAAAGATATACGGATCAAATAGTTTTGTGAGAACGATAAAAAGGTCGTTAACCCATGGAATCCCATGATGATCCCCCATAAAGGCATTGATTGCCGTATCTAGCTGATAAATAATCACCGTATGCTGTACAAAAATCCCCTGCCAAAGCCCAAAAAAAAGACCCGAAAAAATAGCTATTATCCATAAATGAAACCGAAAATTTTTTATCATATTTGGGGTTATTATGAACGGGTAAATCTAGCGGAAAGCCCCATAAATTTATCAGACTTTCCTAAAACCCATCTAGGCTCTTTTCTTAGGTATTAGCGCCCTCGGCCCGTTCCTCATAGGTCAGGATCGGCAAGGCCGTGATGTCCGGTATTTTTAACAGACTTCGTGCCAAAAGCTTTGCTATTTGCAGGTTGATTATCAATGGAATATTCCGATCAACCGTTTTCCGTCGGATAAGATAGCCGTCAGATTGTTCCTCGTGTGAAAATTTATTGGAAGTATTGATCACGAGCGATACTTCTTTTTTATCAATAAGATCGGCTACATTCGGATGTTTGTCCTCAGAAATTTTATAGACCCTATCACACGCAATACCGTTTCGGTTTAAAATCTTCGCCGTTCCTTCTGTGGCGACAAAAGAAAATCCTAATTTTTGAAATTTTCGCGCGATTGGCAAAAATCCAATTTTATCCTCTATTTTCCCCAAAGTTACTAAGATTTTAGTGCCTATTTCGGGCAAATGGAAATCAACCGAAATCATAGATTTGAGAAACGCTTCTTCCATCGTATCCCCAAAACATGCTACTTCACCGGTCGAACTCATTTCTACGCCCAGATTAGGATCGGCATTTTTTAGCCGACTAAACGAAAACTGGGCGGCTTTCATGCCTACCGCTTGAATATCCAAAAGGTTTTTTTCCTGATTTTCTAAAACTTCGCCCATCCAGATACGCGTGGCGATCTCGATAAAATTTTGCCCCAGTACTTTCGAGGCAAACGGAAAAGACCGAGACGCTCGTAAATTACACTCAATAATCTTGATATCGTTCTCTTTCGCGAGAAACTGAATGTTAAACGGTCCAGAAATATTTAGTTCTTTCGCTAGCTTTTGCGCGACATTTCGTACCCGTCGAACCGTCTCAAGGTAGAGATTTTGCGGTGGTAGCACAATCGTGGCATCACCAGAATGAACGCCCGCATTTTCGATATGTTCCGCAATCGCCGAGACACCTATTGCCCCATTCTGTGCGACCCCGTCAAACTCAACTTCTTTTGAGTTTTCCTGAAACTTCGTGATCACCACCGAACTATCGGTTGTCCCGACCGCGGTTTCAAGATAGTTCTTGAGCATTTCTTCGGTTGTCGCCACCGCCATAGCCGCGCCTGAAAGCACAAAAGACGGCCTAACCAAGACTGGATACTCCACTTCCTTCGCAAAATCATAGGCTTCCTCCAAATGTTCAAACGCCTTCCATCGTGGCTGATCAATCCCCAATCCATCACAGAGATGCGAAAATTTTTCACGATCTTCGCAACGATCAATAGACGACACGGGGGTTCCCATTAACGGCAAACCCGCTTCTTGAAGTTCCATAACCATATTTTGGGCAATTTGACCTCCCGTGGAAAAAATAACTCCATCCGGTTTTTCTTTTTCATAAATATCCAATACGCGCTCAACGCTAAGTTCTTCAAAATAAAGCCGATCACACTCATCAAAATCCGTTGAAACCGTTTCTGGATTGGAGTTGATAAAAATAGTTTCATGACCGAGCTTCTTGAGCGTTCGTAAAACCTGCACGCCACACCAATCAAATTCCACGGAACTTCCAATGCAGTAAGGCCCAGAACCGATAATAAGAATTTTTTGACTCATATTGTAATTTGAGGAAAGGCTGATAAATTCAGCCAATTAAACCATTTAATTTCAACTTTTTTTTAAGCGCCTCCCCCCATACCTGGGAATCCTCCCATAACCGATTTCATCCGTTCTGCCGCAATTTGTTGCGCTTTTTTGAAGGCTTTATTGGTGGCTTCTAGTATCGCTTTTTCTAGTTTTGACTTGTTATCGACCGTCAAAAGTGCTTCGTCTTGAATTTCAATAGCGAGCACTTCTTGTTCTGCCGTAACGGTTACTTTTACGCCCTTAACTTCCGCAAAAATATGAGTCTTTGCCAGTTCTTTTTTTATTTTTTTAGCCTCTTTTTGAAGCTTGTACATGTCGCCCATTTGTCCGAGTAATCCCATGGTAATAAGTTGGTTAAGTTAATGTCTGAAGATGCTATGAGTTTCTTTAAGGAAAGTCTGATAAATTCAGCCGATAAAGAAATTATAGTATTTTTGATAAAATTTCAACGAATAATTTTTTTTTGATAATTCTTTATCAGAAAGAATTTTGAGTTTTAATTTTACTAAAAGACGAATTTCTTAGGCTACCACTAAATTTATTTTAAGCGCTACTTATTAATTTATCAGACTTTCCTTTTTAAAATAACACTTTCACCAAGAGCTTAACGGCAAATCACTTTTTGTAAAAAATTTTACGCCCCTTTTCGCCGTTGACGATATTTAAAATCAGTAATAAGTGCTTCTATATCCGACTGCTTCATCGCTGGTAATTGTTTATCCATAAAGAAAAACTCCGCATAAGCCGCCTGCCAAATACAAAAATTTGATAAACGCTTTTCTCCGCCCGTACGCAACACAATATCTAACTCTGGGACCTCTAATTTTTTCGTCAACATTTTTTCTGAAAGCTTTTCGCCCTGATCACTTATTTTATTCAATGTACGAACAATCTCGTCTCTACCACCATAATCCAGACAAAGATAAATCGTAAAAACAGAACCGGAAGCGGTTTCTTCTGTTATGCATGACAGTTGTGCCAGTAGTTTTTGGGGCAAACGATCAGTTCTACCAACATGTACGAGTTTTATTTTTTGGGCGACTAAATCCGATTCCCATTCGGTTAAAAGTTTCAGATAAAGATCCATCAAATTCTTAACTTCTAGAGGTGATCGCTTCCAATTTTCGGTCGAAAAACCGTAAACCGTAAGCGCCGAAAAATCCTTGTCATCTCGTAAAACGGGCAGTAACTCATCTTTTATGGCCGTAAAACCCGCCAAGTGACCTTCTTTTATGGCGACACCTTGCTCTCGTGCCCAACGCCGATTACCGTCTGCAATAATACCAAAATTCATTGATAGTATTTGTACTCACGGCCCTGAAAAAATCAAGAGCCCGTTACTTTTTGATCAAGCATAGAAACCGCGCCATCCTCGGAAACTTCTACAAAAGTACGGTATCCTATTTTGGGCATATTCTGAACTCGTTCGTCACTTTCAAGCGCATAAATACTGGTCGGAATGGCGATCGCAATATCGATCGTCTCCATTTCTTTCTGAATAATCACCTTCTCATTTTTTAATTTTTCGAGATCAAAACCTCTTGTCGAAAGCGAGTTTAGCATCATTAAGTAAACAAAACCTAAAACGAGGTTCACCGCAAAACCACCCACCATAATCGGACGCAAAGCCGTGTTGTGCGAAGCGGCTTCTACTGATCGTTTAGGTATATTAGAACGAGACATAAAGGGGTAGTTAAATTATATTTTTTCGGCTATTCGAAATGTTACCGAGCGGGCTCTCGCGTTAGCCTTGGTTTCTATCTCCGTCGGTTTTATAGGCTTTTTCGTCAGCAACCGAAATGGTGCTGGAGCCACAACTTCGTGCAATGAACGAGCCGTTGCCCGTGTTTTGGGTTGGGTTATTTTTTTAAAAAACTGTTTTACGATTCGATCCTCAAGCGAATGAAAAGACATAACACCGATTCTATCGCCTGATTTCATTACCAAACAAGCCGATGCTAATACTTTTTTTAAATGCCCTAGTTCATCATTGGTCGCTATCCGCAGTGCCTGAAAAACACGCATGAGCGTTTTATTTAAGGCTGAAGCCGGAACATTAGCCTCAATAATAGCGCGTAGATCTTTCGTTGTTTTAAGCGCTTTATGTTTCCTCGAAGATACAATATTATGCGCTATTTCATGCGCAAAAGGTTCCTCACCATATTCACGAAGTATTGTTCTGAGAGAATCGACTGTACCTTCGTTTAAAAGTTCCTCACAGTTAATCGCCGCTTTTTTCCCAAAAGACATATTGAGGGGGCCGTCTTTACGAAAAGAAAAGCCTTTTGATTTATCGTCTAATTGATTCGAGCAAACCCCTAAATCCAGTAATATAGTCAAAGGCCTATTGGGGGAAACTTCTGCCACAATAGCCGCTATATCAGAAAAATTACGACAAAAATAATGCCCTTTATCACGCCATTTATCAAGGCGTTTCTGAGCAAAGGATAGATGCTGTTCGTCTAGGTCAACGCCTATGTAGGCTTCTATTTGGGGAAAGTGTGTCAGTATTCGCTCCGCATGCCCTCCCAACCCCAAGGTGCCATCAAAAACCGTTTTGGTTTCACTGGTCACGAGTCTTTCTAAAACTTCCTCTTGCAGGACAGCTATGTGTGATTGATTAGAAAGGGACATCAGGTGAACAAGAAATTAGTAGATGTGTAAAACTTGTGTACAGTATGTGTAAAAGTTTTTGTTTTTGTTTTTATTTTGTGGAAGCGCCTTAACGCGTCTCCACATCAAAATATAGAACAATAAATGTGTTTAAACAACTACTTTATCCCTTTTTAGATTGACCTTTAGAGTTTTGTGTTTTAATTTTTTGTTCAGTACCATAAAAAACTAGTTCATGAATTTAAACCAGCCTTGATCTGTTGTCAGGCTGAATTTCAACTCGATGATACGGCGAAGCACTACTTACAAAAAGACGACCTCCTTCTGCCAATGCAGAATTAAACGCTGCTTCATATTTTCCTAGAATCGCTTAAAAACCACGAGATTCTTCGCTGCTTTAGGTTGCGCTATAAGCTCAGAATGACATGATTCTTTTCTTATTCAAACGATGTTGTTTGATTTTTCCCCTAAACTACTTTTTGAAACTCAGTAAATCCTCCAACAAAATTATCATCTACAAAAATCATTGGCACCGTGTAGTAGTCTAAATCTTTGGCCATTTTTTCACGAAGATCCGGATCATCGTCAAAGTTAATATACTCAAAATCAAGCTCTTTTTGTGTTGCCAGATCTTTTGCCGCGGAGCAATAAGGGCAAAATGTCGAACCGTAAATTTTTACTTTCATTTTATTTAGTTTTATCATAGACACTTTAGATTATAAATATTTATCGAACACTGTCTAGGATCTTTTTTTACCCCTATTTTATTTCTTTTTTTATCACAATTCTGATAAAATAGATTCGATACGGTAAGCCTATGGCGATAAAAATCCTATCAATTGGTATTTCCGTCCCGGTAGTTCAATGGATAGAACAAAGGACTTCTAATCCTTAGATCTAGGTTCAATTCCTAGCCGGGATACCAATCCACCTACCTCCGTCCTCTATAACCAAAAAGAAATCGTAGTATTTTTTTTACCCGAGGCGCAAAAAGTTTCGGCGCAAAATACGACCCAGCGGCCCATTTCGAGGATTCTCCAAAAGTCGGATAAATATAAGTCCCTCGAGCGATTTTTGAAAGTTTAATTTTTTGATCAATGGCCAACTGCCATTCTCGAATCATTTCTCCGGCATTAGGCGCTACAATATGAGCCCCTAATATTTTCTCTCTTTTTCCGACTAATATTTTTACAAATCCCTCCGTAACTGATTCCGTCAGGGCTCTGTCATTTTTTTCGAGGGGAAATTTTAGCACTGTAAACTTCATATCTTGCTTCTTGGCTGATCGTTCATCAAGCCCAATAG
>JALWQU010000062.1 GCA_026982915.1 Candidatus Altimarinota bacterium
TCCAAAAGGAGCGGATGTTCTGAGTATTCTCTATTCCGTTATTTTCTCTATTACCGAAAATAATCCTCATGATAATTTCTTTGATCTCTATGAAAAAGCTGCTAATTTTGAGAACTCTCAAATCTAAGAAGAGGGGCGCAGTGAGCAGTTACCTGGTATTGAATAACCTAACTCATCAACTATTTTCATTATAGCAGATTTAGGAAAACTTATTCGATCGTAGCGAGAAAAATCTTCAGCAATTTTCCCCGCAATAATTATAGTTGCCAATGTTGTAACAGCCGTTTCTCGTTCTGAATCACGAGTTCTTCTGAGTTCATTTTGTTTTTTCTTGGATAGACGCTTAACAGGCTCTTTATCTTGAGACAGACTTTTGGTAAGTTCTGTGTTTTGAGGAGAGAGCGTTTCGAGTTGAGAACGATTTGCCTCCCAGAGACCCATGACAATCAGCACAGGAAAAGAGCCGAGAAGCGCTATTAAGATAAGCAACTTTGTTGAAGTAAAGCCCGTTTGTTTATGTTTCATTTGTTTACATTTTAAATACGATAATTAGGATATAGAATCCTGAAATAGAGGCAAGCAATTCATCCGACAGGGATAAAACATATGAAAACTCATATAGCAAAACACCCTAATAAACCTTTTTCAAGATAGGGAGAACAGAAAAAATCGCCTTTAATCTGAAGTGGTGGCGCGAGGTAGAATTGAACTACCGACACAAGGATTTTCAATCCTTTGCTCTACCACTGAGCTACCGCGCCGTTATGATGTTTTTTTATAAGAATAAATCCTTTGGTGAGCGATACAGGATTTGAACCTGTGACCCTCTGCAAGTCAAGCAGATGCTCTAGCCAGCTGAGCTAATCGCTCGATCGATTTATCTTTAAAAAATCTTTCTAAATCTAGTTTTCCAATAATAAAAGTCAAAAAAAAGACGAAGAAAAGATTTATCACCTTTTGCCATTGTTGTAAAATAGAACCTTTTGGATGGTAACCTATCAGACTTTACAAAAGCATTTCTAAAAAACATTAAACAGGTTCTTAGTCTTTAAAATCAGGCATCACCGAAAACCCAAATCCTCTACCGACCAAAAATCTAACGACACGGTCATGAATGTCTCGGTCTGACAGCCCCTTTCTTTTTTGCAGGCTGTTTTGTTTTTTTTCATAAAGGTATTTGGCTATGTCTCTTTGGTCTTCTGAGGAATAATCTGAGGCTATAAATTCATCCGCCATAACGCTCTCGATACCTTTCAGTAAAAGTTTTTGTTTTATCTTAAAAGGCCCCTGTTTTTTTAGTACTTGATCACGAATAAAAGCCCGACAAAATCGTTCATCAGAACAATATTTATCCGCCTGCAGTTGACTTAAAAGCGCTTCAACCGCCGCACTATCAGTTGTTTTTTTTTGCAATTTAGATCGCAGTTCCGCCACCGAATACTCACGCCTTCCTAATAAATAAAAAGCGTATTTTCTTATCTTCTCCATAAGCCTATGTTACGCTTAATAACGGTAAAGTAAAAATCAAAAATTTCACGACAAGAAATACTTAAAAGTCTTAAGAATTTAAAACAAAAAAGCTAAGAAAAGGCTTAAATAAAAGGAAAAAGCGAGTAAAATAAAGAACGAAAAGTAATATTTTAACTCTCTTTTTCCCATGAACAAACTACTATC
>JALWQU010000063.1 GCA_026982915.1 Candidatus Altimarinota bacterium
ATTGCTTTATATCGGGAAAAAGTTCTTGGTACGCCTCAATAATAAGGTGTAAATCTGTATTCTTAAGGGAAAGACGTTCGTCTTCAAAGTTGATAAAGCAAATCTGTTCAGAGGAAACACCTTTTGTAAAAAGTTCTTTTATATGGGCATAAAGAAAAGAAGTCTTCCCCGCTCTTCTTGGCCCAATAACGGAAATTATCTTTCCCATATTTTTGGGCATACTTTTTTTTCGTGTTCGAATCGTCGAAAAATCTTTTGTTTGTACCGCCAATATTTTTTCCTTGAGTATGTTTTTCATAATCTTTCCGTAAATTAGGTACTGGGTCAAAACATTTTGTGCACTTTCACAAAATTTAAATTGGTTTTTTAGGTCAGCGATTTGTTTTTGAGAAGGGTTGTTAAAGTCATTTAAAGATTTTTGTAATCGAATAATATCAGTGACCTTACGAATGAGTCCCATGTGCTTTTCCAAAAGGAATAGAGGGAAATTAAGGATTTTTTGAGGAGCCGTTACCCCAGAGGCCTTTAGTTTTTCAAGAGGCGTCATGTCATTCATGTCTTTTCCGGAGTGCCCTCGTTGAGAATTCCAGTAATAACTGTACTGAGCCGCTTCTTTCATAAAACCAGCCTCAGTCTTCATTTTATGAGCTCTTGGGATAAATAGCTCTTCGTCATCAGACTTATGAGAACGCTCTATAAGGTTTTTTCTCACATCAAAATGTGGTTCATAGCTGTATACTTCCGCATTGAGCAGGTCGAGGTACGAATTCCACTCTGCTTCTTTCTTTTTTGACCCCCGACAGAACTCTATTCCATTATCCATACCAATAGTCATCTTTATATTTGGATTTGTAAGGTTGTTAGACCTGAGATACATCACCGTAAACAACAGAAAATGGAGTCCAAACTCAGAAGAGAGTCCATGAGAGTACGCAATGAACCGAGTTCGACTTTTTACATCAATAATATTCCACTCTCTCACCGGTAATTCTGGAGTAAGCTTAAATTGTTTGTAAATTTCAGGGGGGAGGGCTTTTTGGTCTGTAATTTCCTTGGTGTCATAGTGGAGGTATTCAAAGCAAGCAATGGCCGTGTAATCATAAAGAGATTTTTGTTGTCGATTACAGGTTCTCACTTTTCTTGATTTTAACTTATTTCGCTTATAGATGCCTCTTAATTGGCATTTTGTAAGAGTTTCTAAGGGGGCATATTTTACTTTCGCCCGACCAACTCTTCCTTTCTTCATTCTCCCGATAGTCTTAAAGAGTCTTTTATAGCCGTATGACATTTTTTTGTCATGAAATAATTCGAGAACTAATTTTTCTTGCTCACTGCTTGCCGAGCGTTTATTTGATTTTGGAGCGGTTGATTGCTTTTTAAGGGGTAACAGTAATATTTGCATATCTTCTCTTGAGAGCGATTCTTGGAGAATCTTTGTTTGATTTTCTAGAGATATTTTTTCTAAAAAGGCTTTTTCGAGGTTATGAATTGTATTTCTGCCTGCCTGAAACTGACGAGAAATATCTGTTTTTTTACGTTTATCATTGAAGATTGCTCGAATTATTCGACATTTTATCAGAGCCTCTGTCTCAGGATTTTGGCAATTTTGCTTGTAAGTCATGGGTTCTTGGGGTAGATTTGGCATTGGTAGGGTGTGGTTAGAATCACTTC
>JALWQU010000064.1 GCA_026982915.1 Candidatus Altimarinota bacterium
AAACATCATATTCATAAGGCTAAACAAATATCTCGAAGTCAGAATAAATAGGTTTTTATTTCCTAATTTATAACGCTTAAAGTGTAATTTGAAGTTAGTCTTATGTGTGTTTAAACTTCTATTATGTATATATATTTGTCTACATTTTTCTAATGTTTATTCGTTGATTGCATGTCCCTGATAAAAAATTTTCCATTTACACTGCCATTACCAGAACCGCTCAAGGTTTTGGAGGATGAAAAAAATCTGACCTTAGTTAATGTTGGAAATGCTACCGCGAAGAGTTTTTTGATAGCCGAAATTATGACACATTCGAGGTTTAATAATGTTTTTTGGGCGAGTACGGAAGAAAAAGCCGATAGCCTGAATCTTAGTGCTCAGCTTTTTTTTGGGGATAATATTATTTTTATTCCGGAAAAAGTATCGATCGCTATTTTTTATGAACTAAAGCGTCGAATTGCCAATAAAGAAAAAACGCTCTTTCTTTTTGAGGATTTTGAAGCGGTTTCGTCTCAGAAATTTCCGAGCCCGAAAGTCATAGAATCAGCGGCCATAACGATAAAAAAAGGCGATACGCTTAAGATCTATGAATTATTTGCGTTACTGGAAGCTCGTGGATATAAAAGTGCTGAAGATTCACGCGTTATGCCTGGAGAGTTTATAAAGCGTGGTGATCAGCTTTTTATTTATCCACTGAACGCTACGGTTTGTTATCGGGTTGATTTGTTTGATACCAAGGTTGAGTCTATTGAATCTTATCCACAAGGCGAAATACCCGCTAAAAAAGTTGTGGCAGCAGATAGTCTGACGATTTTCTCGGCTGAATACGATCCGGATATCTGTGAAGAAACCTTTTTACATCTGATTACCGATGATATTCATTCTTGTTTTATAGCGGACGATCTGGATAACGATATTTGTCCGTCAGGAGATTTTTATAAAATCAAATTTACAACTTTCCCTGACGAAAATTCAAAATTTTTCCACTTAAATTTCTTTTCGGTTTTACCGTTCTATACGATTCCTGATTTTGTGGTGGATATAAAAGAGCGAATGCGACGAGAATTTGAAGTCGTGGTAATGACCAAGAAGTTCAAGGAAATAGAGCGAATATTCAAGGACAACGAAGTGATGTTTACCGAAGATTTGGCCGAAACTATGCCCTCAACGGTAAAGATTATTAAGGCGAAAAAAGATCAATTTTTACCTCATTCTTTTCAGAATAATGACCGAAAAATCATTTTTTTAACCGATCGAGAGATTTTTCAGTTTCGACGATCCGCGGCTCGAAAAAAATCAATCTCGGGTATGAATTTCGAGCTCATGAATTCGCTCAAAGATGGTGACTTTGTGGTTCATATTGATCACGGTATTGCTCGTTATGGAGGGATTATTCGTCGAGAGATTCAGGCGGGTGATATTCGAGAATTTCTTCGACTGGATTATTTGAACAATGATCGCCTTTTTATTCCCGTGGAATCAGCGGAAAAAGTTTCCAAATATGTAGGTGATGATAACCCTCGTCTTACAAAATTGGGGGGTAATGAGTGGCAAAAACTACAAAAAAAATTAAAAAAAGAAACGGAAAAAATAGCGAAAGAACTTTTGGACCTCTATGCTAAACGAGCACTGGCAAAAGGGAAAAAATTTGCGGCTGATGATGAT
>JALWQU010000065.1:0-2358 GCA_026982915.1 Candidatus Altimarinota bacterium
CTCAAGGCGGTTGCAGTCGGTTTCTACGCAAACGCTTTTTCATGGATTTGAACGAGACTATGCGACCGCGGAAAAAGGGTTTCGGTATCTCAAAATGCTCGATAAGGTTTTGCCTCTAGAAGAAGTTCATCCTGACTTTTTTACTACGACGATGCGTCTTTTGCACCAAACAGGCAAAGCCAACAGTGATTACATAGAAGCTTTTTTTTACATGAAGATTTTTGATTTCATGGGCTTGATTTCTCGGTTTGATCTACTGCGAAGTGATATTCTTTTTGATGTTGTTCGGCATGAGGTAATGCCCGATGTTGGACAGATTGTCACGGATCACCAGATAAAAATAGACAATGAAACGCGTCAGGTTTTTGAATTCTTGAGACGGTCAGATTTTGAGACTTTTTTAGCCAAAGAGTCACAGCTTCCAGATTCGGCGCTCAAAGCTTTGTCGGTTTTTTGGGAAAAGATGGCTCGTGTTCATTTGTAAAAATTGTAGGTAGACCTACCATTGACTTATGCGATTTGATATTCTTACTCTGTTTCCAGAAGCTTTCACGGCGTTTATGACAACGTCCATTATTGGGCGAGCAGTTGAATCGGGACTTATTGAAATTATTTGCCATGATATTCGAGATTTTTCAACCAACAAACACCATAAAGTGGATGATGTGCCCTATGGTGGTGGGGCCGGTATGGTGATGATGCCACAGCCACTTTTTGATAGCCTAGAAGCGGTTAAAGCGCTAAAAAAAGACAAGGCGCCGGTTATTTTTTTCACACCTTCGGAGCAGATTCTTAACCAGGAAATGATAGAGCTTTTTTCGCAAGGCGTGATGCCATCGGCTTTTTCGAATAACCAGAAAAAAGAGGGGATTGATCGCTATATTCTGCTTTGTGGTCACTATGAAGGGATTGATCAGCGTGTTCGGGATCAACTCGTGGATATAGAACTTTCCGTGGGAAATTTTATTTTGACGGGGGGAGAGCTACCCGCTCAAATCTTCATAGATTCCGTTGCCCGTCTGATTCCGGGTGTTATCGGTAAAATAGAAAGCCACCTGGTCGAAAGTTTTTCGGCTGAATACGGACGAAACACTATTGAGCATCCGCATTACACGCGTCCAGCGGACTTTCGTGGACACAAAGTTCCCGATATTTTGCTTTCTGGGCATCACGCTAATATTGAACAATGGCGAGTGGATGAAAACCAAATATTAGATCAATTCGTAACAGAAAAAATGCACAAGGGACCGTCATCCTGAATTTATTTCAGGATCTAAGGGCGTTGTTCCTGCCCAATTCTGTGTTTCTCATTGCTAGATCCCGATATTCATCGGGATGACTTTAATATTGGGGGTTATATTTTTTAATACGGCTTAGTGTTAGCCCCATAAATGCGGATTATTCTGTAAAATTTGTTTAGCATTACCGGGTTTTTTTCCCGGGATTTGAATCATTTGGAGAAAGAGCGTTGTGCCATTTTTACAGGGTACTTCGATACTATCTGGTAGTGGATCACAAGACAGGGTGAGACACTTAACGGGCCCTTTTTCGGTTTTGACAAAAATCCCCGGCCAGACATCAAACGCCTTGTATTTCGTAAAAATAGCCTCAGCGGTCATGGTTTTGAAATTAATTTCGCCATCTGATTTTTTGAATTTTCCACAAAAAGTAGCTTCTAATTCGTTTTGTGGGATGGCGGTGAGTTGTTTTTGGAAATACTTATCAAGGAAGTTTTTAAATTCACAAGCCGTTTCTGTCGCAAAAAATTCCCAACAGGTGGCGGTTGTTTTTGCTTTTAGAGGATAAGATTTCTGATAGAGAATATCACCCGCATCAAGTTTTTGGGCCATTATTTGCCAGGTAATACCGGATGTTTTTTGTCCGTCAAGAATTGCCGACTGGACGGGAGAAGCACCACGATATTTTGGCAGTAGGGAGAAGTGAACATTGATGAACTTCTTATCCACTAAAATTTCAGCGGGGAAAATAAGTCCAAAAGCGATAACAATACCGATATCAAAATCGAGTGTTTTTGTGATTTTAACCAGGGTTTCTTTGTCTGGAATTTCCAGTACAGGAAGTTCTAATTCGAGGGCTCTTTTTTTGACCGGGCAAGGGGTTAGGATTTGTTTTCGTCCTACTTTTCGGTCCGGGAAAACTCCGACGCCAACAATGTCATAATCAGGGTTATCATGAATAGCTTCAAGGCTTGGAATGGCTATTTGTGGGGTACCGAGGAAGAATATTTTTTTCATGGGATCTTTGTTTTATTGATTTGATTGCCAACGTCTATCGTAGCCTTTTTTCTTCATAATGCTTTTAATAGCTCGAAAAAGGTAATAACGTCTTTCTTTGCTG
>JALWQU010000065.1:2368-6878 GCA_026982915.1 Candidatus Altimarinota bacterium
TTTTCTTACCGTCTAAAACGATTACTCTTTTTTGGCTTTTAGCATAATTAACAGTTGTCTCTTTTATGTTTTTAATATCACTCCAAATGAATTTTTTAACAAATCCAATAGGTCCAATTCCTGTAAAAACTTTCCCTCCTTTGTTATCAAGGGTTACTTCGACTTTCCCCCCAATAGCCATAAGAATATAACCAAAAGTGATAGCATAAACCATTGACGCCCCTAATGGTATTAATAGTTGAAAAAATAAATCATCTTTTGTTACCTCTTCAGTTTTTTTTATTAAATCGTGAAGCATATAAAAAGCACCAGAAAGAGGTAATATAGCCAAAATTAATAAACAGAATCCAACTAGTGAGCGAGTTGTGGCTCCAATAATGGTACTATTAAAGTGAGTCTTAATCCAGGTTCCATCAGGTGTATCGTTCTCATTAAATCCATCATCAGTATGATTATCTACATTTTTGGTACGAATTTCAGAATTATACTTAGGATGATTAAGCTCTCTACCTTCTACGGTTTTGCTCCGTTTTCTCCTGACAGTAAGTAAATACATAATAGCGGAATATACGATCAAGGAGGACAATGCTACAAAAAGAGCCGCAAAAATAAGTATTCTACCGATGTATTTCATAGTATATTCTGAGCCTAGCTTTTCGGCAAAGTTACTTTCTAGTAGATACCAGCTTCCATTTATTTTTTCAAAAATAAAATAAGTTGAAGTATCTAAGGAATCCCAATTAATTCCTTTTGTTATAGATTCTTTTGGAATCCTTACTTTATCAACGGACAATATTTCAATATTTTCTGTATTTTGTTTGTAGCTTATATTTTGTTTATATCTTATATCCTGCCCTTTAATATTATGCTGAATTTGCTCCTTAAGAACCTCAGAAGCATTTGGAGAGAGCAGACTCTGTATTTTTTCAATGTCAGATTTACTTACAGCCTCCACTAGGGTGTTTATCTTATTGGTAAGTTCTATTTCATCTGAATAGCTAAAACTGGCTAAGGCAAAATTTGTAAAAGCTAAGAAAACAAAAGTCGACAAAGTGGTTAATAGTAGTTTTTTCATTGTATTTAGTTTTTTAGAGGCTTTATAAAAGCGTAAAGTAAAGTTTCCCCTATTTTTAAAAGAGGGGAATTCAAGGGGTATAAATATAAGATTTAATCCATCTTTATTAATTTATCATAGATTTAAATAATAGGAAAACTTTTGTTTTCAAACGCCCCCTGAGTTCCCCCACTTAATCTTAAGCGGGGGCACTTTCCTTTGTGTCAGGCTTTCCTTAATCCTTTTTTTCTGCTATAATGGTGGGATATTAATCTAAAAGCATTATGAGTAATGTGGCCGTAAAACAACAAAATGAGGAGGTAGAAGAACCATCCTTCGTGAAAAAACATTTAGGAGGGATCTTGGAGAAAATTATACCTCATGGTAAAGAAGCGGCTAATGATGAGACTTATGATCAAGAGAAAGCTCATAATGTTATTGATATTAGAACGGGATTAGAGGTTAATCGTGTTGATGCTAGTGATTTAGCCGGGCTTGAACGAAAAGTTGAAGCACATGAAGAATCAGATGATAGTAGAGGTAAATTAGCCTCTTCTCTTACGCTTACGCCTTCGAGTCAATCAACCCTTTCAAATGAAGTGTCAGCCGTATCGAATGTCTTACTAGATGAAAAAAAACTCAAAAAAGCCAATGATGGACTAGAAAAAATGGTAGCCCATATTCATGAGAATGAAGACAATACCGATGATCGTGAATTGGATGAAAAAATCGAAACCTTTATGGATCGATATACCGATAAACTGATCCCAGGAGAAAAAAGATCAAAGCGGAAAATGAGAACTTTTTGGGATCGTGTAAAAAGAAATTGGACCGAAAGAAAAGGCTTTTTTTCTTTTTTCGTAACCAACTGGAAGGATTATTGGGGATTCCAAGCGGCGAAAAGGGGCCTTAGTGGTTATAATCTTTCGGTTGAAATGATGAATCGTTATGAAAATGAAATTGATCCGACCGTTGATTTCGTCAAAGAAAAAGCAGGGCAGGTAAAACAAAAACTAAAAGAAAAAAATACTATAGAAAAAGAGGGGGCAGCCGCGGTTATTCTGGCGAAAGATTTACTGGTGAAATTTACTAAAAAAACTAAAGATTTATTGGTGTCTGTTGTCAAGGGCAATGTTTCATCAAAAGAAATGATAAAATCTTCTAATTTTGTATCACTTCAAAAACTCGCTAAATCTAATCCAAAGGCCTTTGATAGTGTTTTTAAAAAATTTGGAGTAAGCGCTATAAATCTACAAAAAAGAGCTTTTTTCTTTGAACTGATAAAGCGAACAGCTAGCTGGTATATTTCCCCCGAATCACGAACCAAAGATTCACTGGGAAGCGAGCTAACAGAAGCTTTACCTATCTATGGAACCTATAGAGCGTATCAGGATCTAAATGATGAATCGAGTGTCTTGAGCAAGCCAACTCGTTATGGATTATTGGCTTTTAATGCCTTGTTAGACGGTGTTACCATCGGGGCCACTATATTCAGTCTTGGATCACTAGGGCCCGCTGCCATAGCAACCGCTACAGGAATTCGTACAGCCGTCTCTGGGGTAGTAAAAGGCGGTGTGAAAGGAATCACCAAAAGACAGCTTGAAAAACAAGCCGTTTCTACAAGTCTTAGGCTAGCCGGAAAGGGGGTTGCTAGGGGTGGGCTTAAAAATTTCATAAAAACACTCCCTAGAAAATCAAAAGAGGCCTTACTGGGTAGTGCTAGTGGAAAAATGTTAACCGGTTATGCGGCTTACTCCGGTCTTTCTTCGGTTCTTGATTACCTAGCAGGAGGGGCGATTGCCGATCTTGAAACTGAGGCTGTTGATGTGGCCAAAGAACGCGTCACTTCACAATTTACCCCCGAGCAAAAACGGTTACTTCAGTTTGGTTGGGAATCTATAGATTAGGGCTCTTGAGGATCACTAAAATTAGCCTTCTTGTCTTCAATGGCTTTTTGTCGATTTTCCGAAATATGGCGCACTATCTCATGGGGTTTTGGAGCTTCATGAAATTCTAAACTTCCTTTTCTGGCCGCTGTTTCGATATGAATACTTCCAAAGCCTAAAATGAAATGCCAGATACCAATATTATTTGGCTTTACATTGGTTATTGATTCATAAGAAATATCATTGGTAATAGAACCAAAAAGTTCTCGATCTTGTAAAACAATTCGTTTATTCGTGATATAAATAACATCATAATTAAAATCAAGCCAGGCCTTGAAAAAGAAAATAGCGGAAAAAAAGAAGAAAAGAACCGCTACAGCGGTAGCCCAAATATTGGCCTGGAAAAAGATAATAATGGTTAAACCGATAGTGGTCATAGCCAGTGGCATAGAGAGCTTGGCAAGGAATAGAACAGGATGTTTCTGAACCACTCGTTCGATTTTTTCGCCCTCGATTGTGTGAAAATCACCATGCGTACTATCCGCACAATCCGCTAAAGCATTTCTTTCGATTTCATAAATCTTTCCAAGTTTTAAAATTCTCAGGATTCGTAGTAATAAGAAAACTTCGGGGTTTTTTAGAATCCCAATCCCCGAAAGATAAAAGGGGAGTATGGCGGCTAGATCAATAATGCCCCACCAGGAGAAAATATAAGCAAAAGGCCGTTTGGCTGACCAAATCCGAAGGGCGTATTCTATGGTAAAAATAGTAACGGTTATCTTGTCAAATAATAGTAAGTAGTCAGCTGCCCAAGCTACATCGGGTAAAAAATGTAGAGGAATGACCGAAACCGAAAAAATGATCAAAAAAACAAGACTTCCATTAACAAATTTTGCAGGACGCGAGCTAGGTGAATGTAGACATTGATTTACAAACTTTCGGAAGCCTTGTTGTGGTTTCATGTTATTTTTATACGCCTAATGAAATCCAAACGCAAATTAAATTTCTTTTAAAACTTTTTCTATTTTTGGTTAATATTAGTATAGACTCTATTATGAAAAAGTCTCATAAATTCAACAAAATGGCTGAACTCTTTATCACCGCGACACCGATTGGGAATCTGGAAGATATGACTTTTCGAGCGGTTCGTATCCTCAAAGAGGTTGATCTCATTGTCTGTGAAGATACCCGTAAAACGGGTATCTTATTGAAAAAATACGAGATAACGGGCAAAAAACTAGCCTCATTTCACGCGCAGAGTTCACGGCGAAAAGCCGAAGAAATAATTAAAAAAATTAAAACCGGTACTTCCGTCGCGTATGTTTCTGATGCGGGGACACCAGGGATTTCTGATCCGGGATTTGTACTGGTTCGTGAGGCCATAGCACGAGAAGTTTTGGTTGTGCCGATTCCGGGGGTAAGTGCTTTGACGACTTTTGTTTCGGTGGTGGGTTTTCCAGCTGATCGTTTTTTGTTTGCGGGATTTTTACCACACAAAAAAGGACGACAGACTTTTCTGAAATCGTTAGAAAAAAGCACGGTCTCGACTATTTTTTATGAATCGGTGCAT
>JALWQU010000066.1 GCA_026982915.1 Candidatus Altimarinota bacterium
CCCCAAAAAATCGTTCACAGAAAATCTCCCAAACCTCCCAACCAGACTACTATGCTAGATTTTTTGTCCGGAAAACTTAAGACTTTTTAGTTCAGTATTATTGATAGATTTTAAAAATAATTTTATTTTTACGCACCCCCAAATTTACACTTGTCACATTTGTTAATTTATCAGACTTTCCCTAATAATCCCTTTTTCAATAACCAAACAAGTTTGGTTCAATTGCTTTTGGCTGCCCCCTTTGGGATTATTAAGCAGCCATCGTCGACAATCTTCTATATCGCTAAAACTCGGGGCTGTGCCCGCTTTTTTTCGTAAATACTCTTGCTGAAGAATTGGCGAGAGTGATTGAAATTTTTTTACAGACAAGGGTTTCTCAATCGCCTCCACTTGGTGCTGTAAAAAAGCCTGTGCATTGTTGAAAATAAGCGATTCTCGTACAAAAACTTTTTCAATATTAGGCGTGATTTTCCTCAGCTCTGGCAGTACTTTGTGACGAATTAAGTTCCGTTCATATTTCAAGTCGGTGTTACTTGATTCCTCATGCCAAACACATTTATGGTCTTTGGCGTAGCGAATAAGGCTTTCTTTCGGCAAGGTCCAAAAAGGCTTCGTGGTGATATCAAAGGGCGATAAACCGTCAATCCCACAACCTTTCGTCAGGCGAAATAACATGGTTTCTACCAGATCGGTTGCGTGATGAGCCGTCAAAATTCGCTTGGATCCAAAGGACTTAGCGGCTTTTTGAGCGTGCTGTTTTCGTGCGATTCGCCACTGATTCTCAATGTTTTGGGGAATTTTCTTATCTGGCAAAGTTTCCCCATAAAAAGCTATCTTGAGTTCATGACAACGGTTCTTTACGAGTAAAAAGTCTTTTTGAGCGTCTCTTCTCACATTATGATTTAGGTGAAAAACCGCTATATTAGTGGGATCAACGATTTGACTCGCTACACGAAGCAATACCATAGAATCCACACCACCCGAAACCATGAGCAGTATTTTTTTGCCCGTTAACTGTTGGTCTTCAATAAATTGTTTGAAAATGCCCGTGACTTCATCATGACTCGCTGATTTCATTGTTTTATAGGGGTTTAGTGTCCGGTACTACCAAATCCACCACGGGAAGTATCGGCTGGCTGATCGATTTCTTCAAATTTTATTTTTTCTGTTTTTACAAATAATCCCTGTGCAATACGAGCCCCTTTTTCGATCGTTACCGGTGTTTCTGAAAAATTTAGAACCTGTATAAGGATTTCATCCGTACCCCCACAATAATCCCTATCAATAAGCCCCACCGAATGTGGAAACAATAGCCCTGTTTTTCGGTAAGTAGAACTCCGTGGTAGAATCAAAAGTGCTAGATTTTCCGGACAGGCAACGATAACATTACTCGGAATAAGCCCCACTTTCCCCACCGGAATAAGGGTGGTTTCTCTCGCTATAAAGTCAAAAGCAAAACTGCCTTCAGTCTCGTATTTTGGCAAGGGTAACGATGGATCAATACGGTGAATTTTTACCTTCATATTTTTATTGTAACTATTCAGTCCCAAATATAGGACAATGAGAATTTTTATCAAATAAACAGGTCAGCGCTTCAGATCCTGTAACTCCATTTTTCTTGCAAGTAGCCAAATAAGACCGGATTCTACAAAAAGT
>JALWQU010000067.1 GCA_026982915.1 Candidatus Altimarinota bacterium
CATTAAATGGGCGCATAACTGTGCGAATAAAGCGGGCATACTCCCCGAACAAGTGGATCCTTTTGATGGGTCGCCTTTGTCGGTCGCCCCGTTGACCTGGAGTCATGCGACTTTTGTGGACACGGTTCGTCGGTTTTTGAAAAAAAGTAAAAGCCTAAAAAAATAATGAAAAATATTATTGGTATTGACATCGGTGGTACAAAAATTTTAGCAGGACGGTTTTCGTCCTCTGATTTATGGGAGGCCGAAGAAACTTTTCGCTGTCCGACTGAAGCGAAAATGGGGCGTGGAAAAGTCATAAAGAATCTTCTGAGAGCTATTGGTAAATTAAAAAACAAGGAAACCACCGCTATTGGTCTTTCTTGGGCGGGATTTGTCGATGGACCAAAAGGTATTATTCGAAAATCTCCGAACCTCCCTGGGTTTGAAGATTTTGCGATTACTGATTATTTACAACAAACGGTTGATATCCCGGTCTATCACGAAAATGATGCAAAACTATTCGCCCTAGCCGAACAAAAAAAATGTTCAAATGATCCAAAAAATGTTTTGGGGATTATTCTCGGAACTGGCGTGGGTTCTGGGGTTATTCTGAATGGGGAAGTTTTGAGCGGATCGGATAATTTTGCAGGAGAAATTGGGGCTCAGTTAATTTTTGATACTGAAACAAAATCTCAATCTTCCTCTAATAAGTTATTTAGTGGCCCAGCACTTACCGAATATTTGGGAATGACTCTAGAAGTGGTCGAAGAAAAATACAAAAGTAATCCGTTATTCATACGGGATTTGCAGCAAAAAATGGAACCAAGAATAGAACAAATGTCCGACTGGTTATTCAACCTTATTTTTGTTTTAAATCCTGATAAGATAATCCTGGGAGGTGGTGCTGGTCAGCATTTTTGGCCGTTATTTTTACCCAAAATTGAAACCTTAATAAAGCAAAAAATTAAAGATCGTGACCTGCCGGTAAATTTTTCGTTAAAGATCGCTTCACTCGAAAATGCGGGGCTCATTGGAGCCGCTTTACTGGCTCAGTCACGGTAAATTTAATCGTGTAGGAAGTTTTACGTTACCACTTCTATAAAATAAATAAGATTTTTGTATAGACGAAAGGCTCGTTTTTTTTGTCTTTTTCGGGTAAAATAAGCGGATAAATTACTTTTTCTGCTATGAAGCTTGTTCGTGCCTCCTATCGAAACTTTACCCCGCACCGTAACTGGTGTTGGGTGGAGAATGGCCCCACAAATAATTCTCCAGAAAATGATAATTGGGAAAATGCGCTGATTAATGATGATCTAAAACGTGAATCCCTAGAGAATAGTGAAAAAGCCGATAAAATATTAGAATTGGTAAAATCCCCTCTCCAGTTTTCTTTTCGGGTTATTAAGTTTATAGAAGACAATGAAAGACATCTTAGTGCACCCCAAAAAACAGCCTTTCGCGTTGGTTTTCGAAAAATAACCGAGTACTTCCTCAGTCTTTCTGTGGTTGACAGTACCGTCATGCCACCTCGAATTCTCTATCAGATTAGTGGCTCAAAGCTATCAAGACAGGTATTACCTAATAAACTAAAAAAAGCCGTAGACCTTATCACGAGTACGCAATTAAAAGAAATACGGGATCTTTCGGAAGAAGATCCTTCTAGTTGGTCTACGGGAAAAACCGTTAAACTACTCGCCCTTTATCGTCACCTAAAAAAAGAAAATAATAAAAGTGGGAAAAATCTCGACCATGATTTCAAGCTTATAAGTGAAAAACTAGTTAAAAAAGCGATAAGTATTAGTGAGCAAGAAAGTTTAAGTACCGCTGATCGTTTAATTCTCTGGGAATTACAACGACTTCTGAAGACAGGATCCATAAACCTTTCGACGGATATTCGAAATAAGCTTCACCGTAAGGGGGAAATTGAAGCACGAGAAGTTCTCCATAAAATTCTCACTGATAACGAACAAAAAAATAACCCTGATCTAATTCTCTGTTGGGATATTTTGGAGGATCTTGCCTATCAAAATGAAATTAGTATCAATGAAGATGGCAAAAAAAAATTACGGAAGTTTGTCCTCCGAAGTAATGCCACACAGCTTTTGGAGGCGCTTAGTAAAATGCCCACAAAGGTGATTCTTCCGATTCATAAAAAGGCTTTGAAGGATCTTCATGATGATAACTTTAAAGCCCTTTTTGAGGCAACGGATGATGATTTTGAGGAAAGTATCCGTATTGAAAGAACCAAGGAGGATGATGACAGAATAACTCAGTACGAAGAAAAATTAAAGGCTATTAGAAAAAAAATAAGCGATACAGAGGATATTGAGTTTGAAAACCTACTGAGTAGTGGGCAAATAAAAAAGCCTCAGGCAGAAGCCTACCAAGAGGCCAAAGATGACTTAGATACTTTTTGGAATGACTTTCGTACTTCTCAAGAAGATAAAAGCATAGCCGATATTATTAATGAACTAAAAGGAAAATTTGAGAACAAACAACCTTTTTCCAATAGACTTAATCCTCTTTTTACTAAATTAGAGCGAACTCAAAACGCAAAAAAGAAGTTCGAAATAACCAAAGAAATCATACAGATTATTCAGGGATTTAAAACAACAGGCCTAAATGAAGTAATAAAAAAAGAAAATGAGGGCAGTGTTATGAAGAAGGCGGCTAAAACCTTAGAAGATATAAATCGCACTCTAGGGGGAAATGCCAATAACACCAATAACCCTGGTGATACCTCTTCAGATGAAATCGATCCATGGGAAGACACTGATATTGATGAAGTCAATGCGCTCGTAGAACTCTTTGAAGGTCAATCAATAATTAAGATTGGTGATAAAAAAGTAGCACGAATTTCAGAGGCACAAAATATAGCGCTAAAGGCTTTAAACTACCCACTAACACAAGAAGAAGAAGCCCTTCATCAGAAGCGGAAAGAATTAGAACAAAAATACGCCGAAGCTCGTATCAATAAGGATGAATCAGCTCAAATTTTCAATATTTATGCGGCTCCTCAAGAACACATGGATAAAGTCTATGATCAGTATAAATCGAGCCTTACTGATCGAATAAAAAAACATCGTTTACACGCGGCTGATTTTCAGGTCCTTATGTCCGATGACGAGGGTGACCTCCGCAATGTACACACTCGTAATGACCATGAAAATATCATGGCCTTTCGGGAAAAGTTTGAGAATACACTGAACAGTTTTGATAGCGGTACAGCCAGAATTGATCAAGAAACAACACAAACGCTCTTTCAGTTTGGGGATTTAATTGATCCCATTGATCTTACAGACACAAGCACGCTTGAGCCCTTCTTCCAGGCCATTGATAAACACCTCGGAAGAGACCTTATCCTGAATACCCCAGAATTAAAGGAAGCCCTTGATTCATTCGAATCACCACAAGTTAAAGATGAAGTTATTAAAGGGGTTTTAGGCTATTTCCACGATAGAATCGAAACCATCGTCGGTAAGGCTATGGATGCTTATAATGAATACAGCACTCTCAATGAAGAAGAAAAATCAGCACAGAAAGAGTTTCTGCTCAATAATCTTCGAACTCAGCATAAAATTAGTTCCCCTCAAGAAGTACAGCGTTTGGAAAATAGCTACCAACAATATTTTACGGGAAAAATGGAACACGACAAAAAGGTCGAGTCTGAACGAAATCTTCTCGAAGGCGCTTTAGAAGGTATCGAAGATGAGGATGAACGTGATCGAATACGAGAAACTTTTGAATTTGGAACAAGGTGTCTCAATCACGGCTATGAAATGGATGGAGAAGGCAATTTATTTCCTGGTAAGTTAACCATTCAAGAAGCCACCCTTCAGACCAACACGGTCGTTAGTGACATTGGGGAAATCTGCAATACCTTTTCCGATGAAATTGTAAACCTTGCTGGACTTCTGAAAAAACAGGATGATCCCATGAAAGAAGATAATAGATTTTTAATAGACGGATTCTTGTCAGACTGGGGCGTTCAAAAAGAAACACTTACAGAGAATATAAAAGAATTTAAGCGTATATGCCGAGAAGAAATATTCAATGACAGTGATGACGGAGAAGCTTTTATGCGTCAGTATATGCCAGGCATAGATATGGCCTTCAATGATATCAATACGCATGTGGACTTACTACAAGAAAATCGAAAATTTACGGGTGACGAGCAACTTTTCGGCAAGATACGATTAGGGTTTCTAAATCTCCATAAGTGGCTAAACTTTAGTGAAGGGGAGGTTGCAGGATTACAAAATAATATCGAAAACCGACTCTTTAGCCATGTCAATGATGATAATCAACAAGAATCTGGATTTTCGGAAACCGTACAAAGTCTCAAAAATTATGATGTTTTTGGAAATGACCCTCAAAAGGCCACGGATAAATTTAGAAAAGTACGAGCGGAATTCAATAAAAGTTTTTACGACTATGAGTCAACTATTGGAAAGGTTAATAAACGAATTAAGTTTGACCTTCAAAAACTTTCAGATGAAAATTTTGAAAAGAAATATAATATTACCAGGTCTGATGCCGAGTTAGTTATTGAACGAAACCAAGAAACACAAAAAGATTTCAATGACTATTGGAAAAAGTACAATGAACCGAACTACTTTTCAGAATGGATTAAATCTTACAAGAATGGCACTGATAAAGAGAAATTTCAGGCTATCACTGAATTTCAGGACTTTGAAAGACTAGGCAATACCGCTGAGATAGCTTATAAAGATGCCGAGTCACTCAATAAATGGATTCAAGAATGGAAAGAATATGGAGAAAATGAAAGGAGAAATAAATGGTACAACCGAATGGGAACACGACAAATATCCCTTTATTCGATCTATTTAATCGTAAAAGAGGCTATTGATATTGTTGAGACACGCTGGAAACGAAAACAAGACAGTATGGCATACCAGCTTGGACAAGAGTTATTTGGGGATTCTCCTTGGGGAAAGGAATTCCGACGAAAAGCCGAAGAGTCCGAAGAAGAACGTGTAAAACAGTGGGAAAGTAATTATGATGAGCTCAATGTTTGGGAGGTTGCTAAGTACCTTTATAAAACCAATGATTCCGATGAAGCCAAAGCCTGTATAAATGTTCTAAATAAAAAAGGGTATTTAAAATGGGATAACCCACAGCTATGGAGGACACTCATGCGACTAAATAAAGGGGTCAGCTTTTTGATACCAGAGGACATGAGCCTTGATATCAATGAAATTGCTAAAAAAGTAGGACGGTCTTGTGAGGTAATTTGGTCAAAAGAAGTCTTTCGACAGTGGGATACCGAAATGGATGAAAACATGAGTAAGGCTAAATCCTCTCGTGAAAAAGAATTTCGAGATCTTACAGATGTCACCATGGAAAATGGTGCTAGTGGGCTTTCTACTGAATTAGCCGGGATGTTAGAGCGTTGGAATCGAGGAGAGACCGCAGAAGTCTATCCCGACAAATTTGTAGCATTTCTCAATCTTGCCTTCGCTCAGGGAAAACTTAATTCTCAGCCAGATAAACGATGGTACTATCTGATAAAGGGGGTTTCTACCAAAAACCCACAAGGACAGCCACTGATTTCAAAATCAGTTTTTATGCAGTTCACCAATGAACTTCTTTCAAATATGCCTTATTTTGAATTCTTTGTAGACAAGGGTTCTTGGAAAAAAAATGGTGCTATTGTCCCCGAAGGAACACCAGGTGCTCATACAGGTCCTTGGACTTATGAAGATTATATGGGCTGGGGTGATATGATGGGGGACAATGGAGGCTCTTTTTTGGTGGATACTTCTGAGGCTATCAAAGATGATGTTGAAAACTTTTTCTACGAAGTTGTCGATATGAGTCCAGCCGCTCGTGGACGAGTTAAACGAATGGGAAGAACTGCTAATCAAAATGCCGATCATGATGATGGCGAAACCTTCTTTACAGGACTTGAAACAAGTGAAGTCATGCAAATGCTTTCTTCTTCCTCACAAGGTAACCAACAGGCCAGTAATGATTTCTGGCGTGCGTGGCTGGCAGGTTTTGATAGATACATGCGACAACGAAAAAGAATTATAAAGAAAAATGACACCCTTTATCATGACAATCCAAACTGGCCAAAAGAGAAAAAAGAGATACTTTTGGATGTTGGGGAAAAGCTAAAAGCCGCCGTTGCTGTTAGTCAAACCCTTTCGGGAACAAAAACAACTGAACGAACAACCCCACTTATTTGGAATGAAGCGGAATGGGAAGAAAGTAAAAAACTAACACTCAAAAAAGCTCAAACCAGTAAAGATGAAATCAATAGTATGATGTTTAGTGTTCTTGATCAAAAAGGAGATCCTGATAATCTCAAAGAGGTACTAACAGCTGATTTTTACACAAAAGGGTCTACTAAACAGATAAAAGAAGCCCCTGGTTGGACTGATGCCAATACTAAAGTAGAGAAACTCATTAGTGATGAAGGTGGAGGTGTCTACTTCAGAGATACCAATGTTATCCTGAAGGCACTAGAAAACTATAATGGTGTTTAATTGTTCCATAGTTCAATGAAATCAGCTGACAAAGGAATTCCAGACTTTTTCAAAAGCCGTCTCGACATTTTATTTTCACTCCCTAATATATTGGTGTTTTTTCCTACCTCCATATCATGAATCTTTTCCAGGGCCTTTTAAAAATAGAATCTATCAAAACCGTTGCTAGAGACACTAAGCAGTTTCGATTTGCCGTTTCAGAATACGCGGATCTCAGCGGTGAAAACCTTCAGAAAAATAAACCACTCCCCTTTCAAGCGGGACAATTCGTATCACTTCAGTTTACAGAAAAAGCTTGGCGCGCCTATTCCATCGCCTCTACCGAAAAAGAACCACTCATTGAACTCGTTATTCGTATTATCCGCGT
>JALWQU010000068.1 GCA_026982915.1 Candidatus Altimarinota bacterium
AACAACTGGGAAGCAGTGTAGAGGCTATGGGGGCTGATCAAGATGAAGAAGATCGGGCTTGGGCTGAAGAGGGAATGGGTGAATATTTAGAAATGATTGATCGAAATTAAAAATGAAACAATTTGATATTTTTTTGTGTATACTGGATCCAGTAAAAGGGTCAAAACAAGGAGGAAGTAGGCCTTGTATTCTTTTACAGAGTAACGCGATGAACGCTACAGCTAGCACTTTTTTAGTAGCACCCTTGACGACCCGAAAAGTAGATCGGTTATATGCTGGGCACATTCTGGTGGAAGCGAGTAAGCAAAATGGTTTATCAGAAAAATCAAAGATAAAACTTGATCAAGTTCGAGTATTAGATCATCTTCGGTTCGGTAAAAAAATTGGGGTGCTTGATCCGCTATATCGGGATCCTGTTTTCGAGGCACTCGATGCTGTATTTGATCATAACCAAGACTTTACAAATGTTTAGTGATGAAGCTCGAATTCGAATAGAAGCCGGAAAAGGCGGTGATGGCTGTGCGCATTTTCGTCGAGAGAAATATATTCCCAACGGTGGACCGGATGGTGGAGACGGTGGACGAGGTGGGGATGTTATTTTTCAAGCCGTAAACAACCTGCATACCCTTTCTGATTTTCGAAGCCAAAAACTACATCGAGCGGAAAATGGGGTTCCGGGGAATAAAAAAAATATGACCGGAAGGTGTGGCAAAGATTTGATTATTAAGGTTCCAGTGGGGACGATTATTCGAGAAGTTACCCCTGAAAGTCTTGAAAAGGGGACAGCCGAAGATCCAAAAGCAGGGATGCGGGTTCTAGCGGATTTGAAAGAGCTTGGACAAACCGCTACATTAGCGATTGGAGGTATTGGGGGGAAAGGGAATGCTGGATTTGTAAGCTCTATTCGTCAGGCCCCTAATTTTGCGGAAAAAGGTGATACTGGAGAACAATTTGATCTGGATCTAGAGTTGAAGCTTGTCGCGGATGTCGCGCTTGTCGGTTATCCTAGTGTGGGAAAATCGACTTTTATTTCTGTGGTTTCAAATGCGAAGCCAAAAATCGCCGAATATCATTTCACGACCCTTGTGCCCAATCTAGGAGTGGCAAAAGTACGAGATCACGATCTTGTTTTTGTTGATGTACCGGGGCTGATCGAAGGTGCGAGTGAAGGAAAGGGGCTCGGACATCAATTCCTTCGTCATATTGAGCGATCTCATTTCGTATTACAATTAGTGGATATGAACTCGGATACACCGTTACAAGATTTTGAGATTATTCGAAAAGAGCTGGAAAGTTTTTCCCCAAAACTCGCTAAAAAAGAATTTTTGCCGGTTTTTACTAAAATTGATCTGACGGATAATGAACTGGAAGATTTTTTAGTGGCTGAATTTGAGGCAAAGTTTGGGATAACGCCCTGGAAGGTTTCGGCCGCAACGCATGAGGGGATTCCAGAACTTTTACATCACTTGATTGAGGTAGTCGATAAAATAAAGGAAAATACGGAGGAGGAAATGCTTTTTGAGGATTCAAATGAAGTAGTGAATTTTCGACCAGCGGAGATCGTGGATGAGCGGTATGTTGAGATTGAAAAAGCTGAAAATTGGTGGACGGTGAAGAATGCTCGACTGGAACAAATGGTTCGGCAGACGGATATGGAGAATGAAGAAGCCCGAGAACGGATCTATGATGTGCTCAAAAAGTGGAATATTCTGATCAAGCTAAATGATAAAGGTGCGTTGCCGGGAGAACAAATCCGGATCAATGAATATTTTTGGGTTTATCGAGGGGTTTAAGGGGCAATAAATTTTAAATGTATTTTTTTGCTTCCTTACGAATATTTATATTTACAAATAATCTTATATAATTATGAAAAAATTAGGATCACCATATCCAGATGAAGAACCAAAAACAAGGCAAGCGATGTATGATAGTCAAAGGCATGTCGAAGATACTTTTGAAGCAGAAAATCTTTCAAAGGAATTACTGTATGCCCAAAAAATCGAACTTATTGAACTTACAAAAGTAATAGATGAGCTTTTTGAGAGTATTGAACACCCATTGTCCGTTTTAGATATTGGAGTCGGTAATGCAAGAATTTTAAAGGCAATTGCTCAAAAACCAGAAGTTTGGAAAAAAATTAAAAGTTATGAGGGTGTTGATATTGCTCAAAACTGTGTTGATATAACAATAAACGCAATTCAAGCCCTTCAAGCAGAAGGAAAAGCAAGTGTCGGGCTCCTTGATGCGCAACAGATTGAAACACTCAAGAAAACCTATGACATGATTATTTCAACATGGTTTACAGTTGGGAATTTTTATCCAGATGATTTTGTTTTTGAAAATTATCAGCCAGGAAGTTACGATTTGTCAAAAAATGAAAAATTCTCAAACATCTTTAGGCAAGCATACAATATGTTAAACTCGGGTGGAGAAATTATTATTGGCTCAATGTATATTGACAACAATGAAACCAGAAAGAAGCAAGAAGAAGCATATAGAAATTTTGGCTGGGAAATAATTACTAATGAAAGAGACTCCTTTACCGCGACAAAAGACGGTTGGTGGTCTCAAAGATATACAAAGGAACAGGTCTATAATTATTTGTATTTTATTCCAAAAGAAAATATTACATTCATTCTATTAGACGACGATGATTACGCTATGATGGTCAGAATTAAAAAAACAAAATAAGGTGCTTTGAGTTCAGATTATCTTTTTGCTGGAGCAGTGTTGAACGCTGCTTCATATTTTTTTTGTTTTATTTCTTCTTGAAAAGTTTCGGACGGGGTTGGTCTAATTTAATTTTCGCCCACAATTCGACACGCCCCGTCCGGAAAGGAGGAATTCTTCTCTTCTTTTTCTGTTTTACGATTTATGTTTTTACTTATCGGAACTAAACATACCCCTCTCCCCCGCCAGGGGAGAAACCAATCGAATTTTAATATTTCTCAGCATACCATTTTTGGAATTACTCAAAAAGGACAAAGAAATTATTGAACTTTTGATGAAACTATATTAAGATCTAATATGAGTATTTAATATTAATAATATGCCGACTCTTTCAATTCCCGTTGACGACAGTGTTCGAGAACAGATAGAACAGTTTATAGCCCAAGGGGAATTTCCAAGTATTTCAGCTTTTGGGAATCGTGCTTTCAAGAAGTTTTTGGATGAGCTTGTCGTTCAGCAAATTCTAGAATCGCAGGAGGAACCGACGCTTTATGGTGATCTAGATGAATTAGCTGAAAAAATTTAAGTTTACCGAAATGTTTAAAATTGGGTTCAAGCCAAAGTTTCTACGGCAATATAAAAAACTTCCACCAGAAATAAAAATAGAAGTCCGTGAGCGTATGGAAATATTGAAAGACAACTACAAACATCCGCTTTTGAAAACGCATAAACTACAGGGAAAGTTACATGATTTTTATAGTTGTTGGGTCAATTTTTCTTACCGAATAGTTTTCACAATACACAAATCAGGTACTTCAAAAGAAATCATACTACACTTTGTTGGAAACCATAAAATCTATGCCTAAACTAGCTTTGAGCTGTGTTCTTAATTTCACTTTAAATCCTTATGCCTATTCTCGCCTTTGATGCCGTAACGAAGTCCTTTGGAGACTTAAAAGCCCTTGACGAAATAACCTTTACCGTCAAAAAAGGAGAACTTTTTGCGCTTCTCGGTCCGAACGGAGCGGGGAAAACAACGCTGATCAATTGTCTCAATGGCCTGACTGATCGTGATAGTGGCAAAATACTCGTCATGGGCGAAGATCCTCAAAAAAACCCAAGTTTTACAAAAATGAAATTGGGAATTGTGGAGCAAGAACTCGTGTTTGACCACTTTTTTAGCGCGATTGAGATTCTGCGGATCCGTCGGGGACTTTTTGGGCTTCCACCCGATGAAGCCTATCTTGACTGGATTCTGGAAAAACTAAACCTTACCGATAAGCGCGATGCTAAACCTATGGGGCTTTCAGGCGGGATGAAACGGCGACTTATGATCGCGAAAGCGTTGGCGCATAATCCAGAAATATTGATTCTGGACGAACCGACGGCGGGGGTAGATATCGCGTTACGACAAAACCTCTATAAATTTCTAAAAGAACTCCAAAAAGAAGGAAAAACCATTATCCTGACAACGCATTATCTGGAAGAGGCGGAGTTTTTAGCGGATACAATTTGTATTCAGGCAAGCGGTAAAACCCTTTTAGTAGAAGACAAAAAGAATTTATTGGAGAGAAATAATGGTAAAAATCTTGAGGCTATATTTTTAGAATTAACAGCGTAAAAATAACCTACTGATGAAAAAAGAAAAAATTTACGCCTTTATTGATAGTCAAAATCTAAACCTTTCTATTCAAGATATAGGTTGGAAATTAGATTTTAAAAGATTTCGAGTATTTTTACAGCATAAGTACAAAGTAAATAAGGTTTTTTTATTTATTGGGTACCTAAAACAAAATAGAGCTTTATACCAGTATTTACGAAGCGTTGGCTACGAAATTGTATTTAAGCCAACGGTAAAGGTCGGGGTTGGAGTAAAAACAAAGGGTAATTGTGATGCAGAACTTGTTTTACACGCTGCAAAAATAGAGTTTGATAATTATGATAAGGCTATTATTGTTTCGGGTGATGGGGATTTCTATTGTTTGATTGATTTTTTAGAAAAAGCTAAAAAATTATTTAAGCTGGGAATCCCAAACAGAAAAAAATATTCAAGTTTACTTATAAAATTTCATTCATATTTTTTTTATTTTAACAATCTAAATAAAAAACTATCAGTAACCCAAAAAGACCCCAAAGGAGTCTTTTTAAAGGAATGAAGAGTGGATAGGGGACGGAACCTTCTTTCCGTGCTTCATCATGGTGATTAGTCTCAGTCTACAGATTTCAACCTAATATGTCAATAAAAAGTCTTTAACCCATCTTATCATGAATCTTATTCGTCTCAGAACGCTCATCTACAAAGAAACGCATCGTTTTCTAAAAGTTTGGCTCCAAACCCTGATGTCGCCGGTTATCATTGCGGTGATGTATTTTGCGGTTTTTGGGGGGGCGCTTGGTTCTCAGATAGCGGAGATAAAGGGGATTCCTTACGCGGTTTTTATTATTCCGGGATTGGTGTTGCTTCAGTCGACCAATAATGCTTTTATGAATCCATCTAGCTCGCTGATTATTTCCAAATATAGCGGGACGATGTCAGACCTTTTATTGCCCCCGATTACGCCGATGGAAAAGGTTCTTGGTTTTCTTTTTGGCGGGGTGGTTCGTGGATTTTTGATTGCTTTACTGATTTTTATTACGGCGGGTATTTTTACCGGCAAGTTTTTTCCCGAACACTGGATAGGCTTTTTCGTTATCCTTTTTTTAGCCAATGGACTTTTTTCTATCTTGGGAACCATTGCGGGGATTTGGGCGAAGACTTTTGATCAGAGTTCGAGTATTTCCACCTTCATTATTACGCCTATGGGGTTTCTGGGTGCGGTTTTTTATAGTCTTGAAATGCTGCCCCCTCTCGCGCAGAAAATATCCATGCTTAATCCGTTCTTCTACCTTGTCGATGGACTGCGTTGGAGTTTTTTAGGAATATCAGAAGTGTCCCCCTATTTAAGTTTTGGAGTTTCTTTGGGGCTCTTTTGTGTTTTTTTCGCGATAAACTACGGACTTTTTAAAACGGGTTGGCGATTGAAGATTTAGCCAAAAAATACCGATAAGCGTGATAATAACGGCTATAAAAAGAATTATTACTTTTATAATGCCCGTAAAAAAAATGGACATTAAACCGAATAAGAAAGATATAAGGATAAAGCTTAAACTGGTATATTTCTCACCGATAAGACGCTTTAAATGATGGTGTGCATGGTTGAGATCCCCTTTTAAGGGAGACCTTTTCTCGATAAAAATTCGTCGCACGATAACCACGAAAAAGTCCAAAAGTGGAAGACTCAAGACGAGGAGCATGGTAGCAATTTTAGCCCCAGAAAAGATAGCCATTACCGCTAATAAAAAGCCTAAAGTTTGACTGCCTGTATCGCCTAGGAGTATTTTCTTTTGCCAAAAATAATAAAATCCACCGAGACAACAACCCGATAGATAAAAATTGGCCAGCGTGAGACTGGTATGGGTTGGATCAAAAAAAAGTTCGGGTCGAATGATTCCCAGTAGTCCGAGGGTGAAAAATCCAATACCAGAAATACCAACGGAAAGCCCCGCAACACCATCAAACCAATTGATAGCGTTCTGAATAATTATGATCCATAGAATGGTCAGTCCAAAGGCTAGATATGGCCAGTTAAGCCAGAGCTCTATGTTGGTATGGGAAAAGGGATTGCCAATGAAATTAATACGGATTCCCATATAAAAAATAAAAACCGCTACGAGGAGGTGCACCATAAGGCGCAGCTTGGCTGAAAGATTATACCGATCATCCAAAAAACTCAGAAGTCCAATAATCGAAACACCGAATATAACGGGTAAAAATCGGACATCAATAAGCCCCAAAAAAAGGCTCAAAGACAAGAAAATAAGACCTCCAGGGTAGGGAAGTCTAGGCCTTTTGAGCTGATATCGTTCAGGAAAGTCGAGTAAGCCCCACTGGGGGAAATATCGTATGGACAGATAGGTCAAAATAAACGCACTGACGATTCCCACGCAGCCTAATAAGATAAAATTCATATATTGCTTACTTTAAAGCTTTATGCAGTATGAATCAATAAGAAGATTCTTAAAAGTCTTAAGAATTTAAAACAAAAAACCTAAAAAAAGGCTTAAATAAAAGGAAAAAGCGAGTAAAATAAAGAACGAAAACCCTTAATTTACCACCCTTTTTCCCATGAACAAACTACTAT
>JALWQU010000069.1 GCA_026982915.1 Candidatus Altimarinota bacterium
TCCGCTCTTGTTATATCAAAATCTTCCAAATATTTTCCGTATACCAGCTTTGCTAATTTTTCCATACCTTTACCATACCATTTCCCCTCATTTTGGGAATTAGCCTTTTTAGCACTTTTTACTTTATTTTTTTGTTATTATCCTGTTATACTCATTTTGGTAGTTGGTCGTGAGTTCTAACTGATGAGCTCCACTTTCTCGCAAAGTATTACCGATTACCTCAAGAAAACTGCCCAAAAATCGAGGCAGTTTTTTTATTGATCCATATTTTTTTAAAAATAAAAACGGAATTATTAAATATTTTTTCATTCTTTATATTATTAAATCCTTTTAGTTTCTCCCCTAGTATAGGCAAGCCGAGTCAAAAAGAGTAATATGACTTGGCAACAGTTCAGAGATTAAGAGAGTCTACTTTCCCCTTGTACCATGAGTACCACCGCGAGAAATCTCTCTTTTTCTCGAAGGGGAGATTAAGAGGGGTATGTGAATTCCAAATTAAAATATGTGAATTCCAAATTAAAAAAAGAATTCCCCTAATACCCCCTAGAAGTCCCCCTTCAAGGGGTACACAAACACGCTCTATCCAGAACATGATTCACACGCTTCTTTTACCTCTCCAGACATCGATCGAACATAATACACCGTCTTGATTTTATCCTTCCACGCCTTCATGTAATAACCATAAAGCTGTGCCGGCGAAGTCTCCGCAGGGTTAATCATCCACTCAAACGAAGCCGACTGATCAATCCATTTGTAGATAACGCTGAACATATCAATCACATCATTCATCTCCAGATTATGGTATTCTTTGTAGAACCAAAAATTATCCTGATTCAAGTTTGGAGCGACCGTTACCGTCGGTGCGATCACATTTGTTTCCACAAAGAATTTCTTGTAGATCGGCAATAATCCCGCCGTTGTTCCCGTAACGCCTGAAGTGGAAGTATTGGGAGCTGGCGCCAAATGATACCCAAATCGAATACCTGTTTTCTTGATATTGGCGATCAAGCCTGACCAATCCAATTTTGTCTTGGCATTGGCTTTGTACCAGCTTTCATCGCGTCCAAACAAAATTCCTTTGCTCCATTCAGACCCTGGAAAAAGTGGATATTGTCCTCGTTCTGCTCCAAGTTTTTGCGAATTTTCAAGCGTTGCAAAAGCGTATTGTTCAAAAAGTTCATCAACTCTTTCTCGTGCTTCTGGAGAATCGTAAGCTAGTTTTTCACAAGCCAAGTATTCCGCCAGCCCCATAAACCCAAGTCCCACAGGTCGATATTTTTCGGCCGTCGCTTTTGATTCGGCAATCGGATAAAAATTCAAAGTGATCACATTATCCAGTACTCGCATCGCGACGGGGAAAATTTCCGCAATATCCTCAGGCGTGTTCACTCGTGCCATATTGATCGAAGCCAGATTACAGACAACCGTGTCCCCGGCTTCATAGTTGATAGATAAATTCCCATCGTCATCTATTTTTTCTGAGGTAAATTTCGCCGGTGTTGTATTCTGACAAATCTCTGTACACAACTGCGTTGAATAGACATTTCCGACATGTTTATTGGCATTCACACGATTGACCGTATCTCGAAAGAAAACATACGGCATACCGGTTTCCACCGTTGTTTTGAGGAAATGCTTCATCAGCT
>JALWQU010000070.1 GCA_026982915.1 Candidatus Altimarinota bacterium
ACTATTACCTTAACCAGTCTCCCCAAAACTTTCGTAAAACTTAAATCAACGATAGCCGGATGAGGATCGCCAACAATATCTGAAGAGACAATGGCCTCGCTTTCCGTTCTTAAAATACCCTTATATTTTTCTTCCTTTTCAGCTTCCCTAAATATTTGATTTATTTCATCAACACTAACATCTTTTTGAGCAATAAAAGTAATATCTACCAAAGAACCGGAAACCGTTGGCACTCTGACAGCCATACCATCAAACCTACCTTTCAAATCCTCTACCACTTTAGCGGTAGCTATAGCTGAACCGGTTGAAGTCGGAACAATATTTTGAGCTCCGGCTCGCCCCCTTCTGAAATCTTTTTTCTTTTTAACCGGACCATCAACCAGAGACTGAGTAGCGGTATAAGAATGAATAGTATTTAAAAAAGCTGATTCCAGACCAACTTTGTCTTTTAAGATATCTAAAACAGAAGCGGCCGCATTGGTAGTGCAAGAACCGTTAGAGGTAATTGAACAAGTTTTAACTAAATCATCATTTACCCCCATTAAAACTGTTGCTCCAATTTTACCATTTCCAAACTCCTGACCTTGCTCATCCTTTGTTGGTCCTGATAAAACCACCCTTTTAGCTCCAGCTTCTAAATGAGCATTTGATTTTTCAAAAGAATTAAAAACACCGGTGCATTCAGCTACCACATCCACATCCAAATCCCTTCAAGGCAAATCTACCGGATTTTTAATTGAGAAAAAAGGAATTTTATTTTGACCTACAATTATAAAACTTTCTCCATTTTCTTTTTTTTCAAACCCTGCCTTATAACCAAAAAGTTCTAATAACGATTTTTGAGCTGTATCATAATTTAATAAATAGGCCATATTTTCAACATCACCCAAGTCATTAATGGCCACAATATCAATTTGACCGGATTTTTCAGCCATCTTAAAAAACAAACGACCAATTCTTCCAAAACCATTAATAGCTACTCTTATTTTTCTATTTTCCATACTCATATTTTTTTATTATAAAAACATTATATCATTTTTATAAGATAAATTATATCATATCCAAAAAATTCGTTTCCAAATTTGTCTGACTTAGTAAAGGTTAATCATATATTACTTTGAAGCTGCTTTAGCTAGAAATCTATTTACCTAGTAACTGTTTATAAAGCTTTTTTATGCTACCCTACCCTACTAACATCTCCAATAGTTCAGGGTATTCCCGGAAAATACCCGCAACTTCAATATATTCTGTTTCAGAAACATCCCCCCCTTTAGCTAAGTTCTCTAAAATTCCCTTTTGTTTTTTGGATAGTTTTTCTCCTTCATTTTCTAAAATACTTTTTAAGGTCATGGCAAATTCTGTTTGCTCTGTGGCTAAATCTACTTCCCCCATAGCTTCATGCAAGGATCTGCTATCACCATCCACATAATCAAAGCTAACATATTGTCTTTCTCGTATTTCTCCATATTTCAAGATGCTTTGAATTCCATTTATTCTTTTATTAGTTATTTTCATCAATAGTTCCAAGGCAAATCCACTGATTTCCATTCTTTCAGAAAGTAACTTCCTTAATTTATGATAATCCTCTGGTATCTCATATTCTTCTTGTTTGAGAATTGAATGAAAAGCCATACAAGTA
>JALWQU010000071.1 GCA_026982915.1 Candidatus Altimarinota bacterium
TTTTTACCCCGGACTTGCAGCTCGCACAATAGAACAAAAGCATTTTTTTCTGATTTCCCTTGCGCTGGCTACAAGCACGTTTAATTGATATTTTTACTCTGGAGCCTCAATGTAGCACTCCCCTACTTGATAAAATATCGGTTAGTTTCCTTTTCTTTATTTCTTACTATTGGCGATATTTTTGTTCACTCGCACAACGCCTGAAATGGTTTTTTTATGTTTTCAGTGTCCAGTGGTTTTGCTCGACCAGACTGCACCAGCTTTAAACGAACATTCAATGTTTTTTTATTTTCGAAGCCAATACAATTTATTTTACGTTCGAGCTTTCCCTCAAGCCACGTTAAATTGGATTTTTTCTTTTTTTATTCCGTCCTTTTGTTTTTGGTAATCGGCTTCGTCGGCATCCAGAAACCGAACAGATATTTTACTATTTTAAATTTTGCTCATTCGATGGTGCAGTAATTATTTTTGCCACCATATTTTATGCCCTAACGCCCTCATCAGGGGCTTTCAAAGCTGGCGTGACTTTTGCGCTTTTTTGCAAAAGGCGCGACAGGTTTGAAAGTCCTCTGGATGAGTTTGTTATGCGATTTTTTCAATTTCATTGATATATTGTTTCTCAATAGTTCGTGACTGTAAAAACAGAATGAACACGATTGCTTTAATAAAAATACGCCAGAAAATATTAGGGCTCATATTACTAATAAAATTAGTTTCAACTTGTGTGGTTTCGTTATTACTTGAAAAATCACAAATAATTGTAGCCGTACCGAGTCTCTTTAATTTATTAGAAGTCGGAATAACTTTAACTTTAAGTTGCTTTAGGGGAATTGTTTCTATATCTGTTAATTTAAATAATGTAGTTTCCCCAACAAATTCTAGCTCGTTGTTATTTTTGATAACTCTAATATTTCTGACATCATTGATGGTCGTAATTTTATTATAAATATAGTCTATATCACTAAAGCAATAATATACATGTTCGAGTTGTGCATTAATATTATATTTTCTCGTAAGTAGCTTCATGATACATGGATTTAATTTTACTCATTCACTTTATATTTTCTCTTATTCCATTATCTGCTTTCATATTGGAATACCGTATCATGTTTTAAACGCATAACGGCAAAGCTCAGCGGGCAGGCAAAAGGGGCGCGGGTTTTGCGCCTTTTGCAAAACCCACGACGCTTTTGACTGTCCGGCTGGAGCGATTTGTTGGGCGCGCTCGACTTTAAAATGAAGTTCATTTTTACCCCCAAACCACAAAACATACAATACACCCAACGGATTATTTGGATATTCCCCGCCGATTGGCCTCGGCAATGCACGTTGCTTGGCAAAAAGCAGAAAACGCTAATATTGCACGGCTCTCGCAAAACATTTGGTTTTTATTTTCTGGCTGTTTTGTTGGTCTGTCTATTTACACGCTACTCGATGCTAATTTTCCTTTGCACGCAGTTTCTACTGGCAATGCACTTCTGAGTCGCAACCCGCCCGAAAAAACATTTCAAGATTTTTCATTTTCGAAGCCGATAATATTGGCTCTCGATTTCTCTTTCCTGTAAACCTGTTAAATTGGATTTTATTTTTTCCTTTTCCATTCCATTTCTGGACTGCAGTTAT
>JALWQU010000072.1 GCA_026982915.1 Candidatus Altimarinota bacterium
CTTGTGTTTCAGGACAAACGGCGGTTTCATCCTGAACACTTTTGACACAAACACCTTCGCCTTGGTTTGGCTTTATCTGACAAGTGAGGCCTGCCTGACAAGACACCTCAAGGCTTTTGCCACAAGCGGATCCTTCGGCGACCGTATTAACGGGTTTTACGATAACGCCCTCTTTCTTGATTTCCACAATAGGTGGTTCTGGTGTGGTAACGGCCTTAGGGACTTCGGGGTTTCGTGATGGATAGTCTGGTAAAGCCCCTGGTGAGGTGTGCATACAGCCCGCAATAAAGAGTGCCGAAGCTAATCCTAAAAGTTTTTTCATCTTGATAATTTTATGGGTACAATCTAGTCTAAAAGTATAAAAATATTTATTTCTTTCAAGCATTACGCCCTAAATATGAAAATTATCAGCTGGAATGTAAACGGTTTACGAGCGGTGGAACGAAAAGGCGACTGGAAAGTGTTTTTGCAAACGCATGATCCAGACATCGTTCTTATTCAGGAAACTAAGGCACAAGCGGCACAACTGGCGCCTATAGATGCGGCTTATCCGGACTACGACACTTTTTATGTTTCGGCGAAAAAAAAGGGTTATTCTGGGACGGGTATTTGGCTCAAAAAATCGTTTGGGAAAACCGTAGCGGATATTGAATTCACGGCGGGAATGCCCGAAGATCCTTGTGCCACCGAGGGGCGAATCGCCCGAATAGATTTCAAAAAAGAGGGGCAGTCTTTTTCCGTCCTCGGTATTTATTTTCCCAATGGCGGCAAATCCCCCGACGCGTGGGCGGATAAACTTGTTTTTTATGAAAAGATTTTGGCGTATGTAAACCAGCTTCGTGATGAGGGGAAAACGGTTATCTGGGGAGGCGATGTAAACTGTGCCCATCAGCCGATTGACTTGGCTCGACCGGAATCAAATGAGGGGAATATTGGATTTCATCCCGCAGAGCGTGCGTGGCTAGATCGATGGCAGGCGGAGGGATGGATAGATCTTTGGCGGGCACAAAACCCTGAGGTACGGGAGGTTTATTCTTGGTGGCACGTGATTACTCGTGCTCGACTCCGTAATATAGGGTGGAGGATTGATTATTTTTTTAGTAGCCAGCTTTCTCCATTACCATTTCGATTAGATTATCTTTCGGACCAGATGGGATCTGATCATTGCCCAGTGCGGTTAGAGGTTTAGTGGTATTTCGTGAATTAGTCTTTTTTGGGTAGGAAGGGATAGTGATTGTCTCAACAAACTCAACTTCAATATTGGGAGAAGCAATGCCTGCCTTTTCGAGAAATAAGTCTAGACGATGTCTTGCCCAAGACTTTCCAAGGGGTTTTTTTGTATCAATACTTATAAGACTTTCTTCATAATATCTTTTTATTTTACTAAGCAGATCTTCATCAAGGGTAAGGGTCTTATGGCGGTTTTTTAGTGCCTTAAATTCTTTTAAAAAGTATTTAGTTAGTTTTTGCTGATCCTTACTATTGGTTATTTGCTTGCGTGATAGCTCTAGTTCCGTTTTTAGAGCGGATAGTGCTACTTTTGGGTCAGCTTTAGAAGGGTCTTTTTTAAGATTTGCTATCTGTTCTACTAGTAAAGAGCGAGCTTTTTCTGCTTGCTGTATCTCATCTTTATGATACTGTGAATGAATATCTGCAGTATCTCTGACCTTAGTGAGTTCATCTTCCTTTTCTTGAGCCTTACGAGATGCTTCAGCCCTAATGACTAAGTCTAATTGATTATTTAGACCTGTAAGTTCTTCAGGGCTAGGCTTTTCCCCTATTTTTGTAACTAATTCATTTATAAAGTCAGTTTTTTGTGGATATTTTTTAGTAAGATTTGTTGCTCTTTCTTTTAATTTATCTAGAGATAATTCATCAGAGCCTCTTTCGAAGGAAGCTTGATTGACTTTGTTTTTTTTAAATTTTTCATTAAATGTATTCACAAATATATCAATTTGTCCTGAATCTGTGGTTGTTATTTTTTTTACTTCTGAGAGTAATGTTTGTAAAACAATATTTTCTGGATCAATCAAAAGTTTCTGTTCTATTCTGGAGGCGATATCAAGAAGTGGTTTTATGCTATTAAGTTTTTGATCCAAATCTTTATGAAGTTGATCAATGCTTTCTGCAGAATGATTTTTTGTAAGATTATCGATTCTTTGCCTAATGGTTTCAATAGCGTTTCCATTCGGAACCCAGGAAGGAATACCTTTTAGCTTCTTTTTGATTAAAGCTATAGTCATCTGCTGTTCCTTTCCTACTTGTTCTACTTGATGTCTCATTTTAGTTTGATGTCTTGTATCAATTCCTTCATAGGAAACTGCCTGCCCAGTATTTGAATTCAATCCAGCAAACATTTTTTCCGTAATCAATTCTTTTTCTAAGTTTTCAGTGGCTGGTTGTAGTTCAACGGGTTGAGAACTTTCTTGGTAATCAGCTAAAAGTTTATTAAGGTCTTCTGCTCTACTTGGATTTAAGGCTATTAATTCAAGTAACATTGAAGTATGTTCATCTACTTGACTTTCTTCTTTTACAGCTAATAAACGGTCTTTTGCCGTACTTGCCGTAGGTTTATCTATAAGCTTCATAATGCTTAACGCGAGCCTTTTTGAGTTATTTTTAATATAATTAAAAAGATTGAATCTATTTTTTTCACTCGGTTTATCAAATCTATTTTCTTCACTTGGTTTAGAGGTTCCATTTCTTTCTTTATTGCCAATTGCACGGTCCTTCCCCGTTATATATTGAAGGCGTTCCGCCGTCTCATCGATAGGTATTTTCCCCCCGCCTGGAGTCTGTTGGTTCTCTAGTGATCCCATGTTTAATTTTAATTAATTATAGTTAACTATTTTTTAATCTAATTTTAGATAAAAGTAAAGAGGAATGTCCCTTTTTTGTAATTTTTATGTATTTATGAGGCTTTTCTTAATGATTATTTTTCTCGGGATTCAATATTTACAAAAAAGCCCTCTATTATTTAAGAGGGCTTTTTTTGGCTAGGACCTATTATCGACACCTGTATGAAAGGAAATAATAGTTACTAGTTACGTGGATAGATTCGAAAGGAATCAAAGATGGCTTTTGAAGCGGCGACGCTTTCGTCCGTGAACCACAGAGGTGCTTTTGTTTCAATGAGGTAAACCCCACCGTCTAGATCTTTGACAAAGTATCGGTTGATAAAGACCTCTCCAAATCCTTTTTCATAAGAAGCAAAACTTTCCGTAAAGGTTCTTGTTTGAATTTCTGGTTGGTTAAGGATGGTATCAGATTTGTGTGATTGTCGAACGATTTTTGAAGAAGCGGTAAGCGTTCCTCGTCCTTCGACGGCTATACGATTTTCATTTTTTCCAAGCGTAATAGCGCATGAAGCAAATCCCTGAATGTCATTACAAGTATCCGTATTAAACCGTTTTACTCGGACAAGAAAGCTGTGATCTTCGTTTCGGAAAACGTGATTTTCATCAGGCGTCCATCCTAGTGGTAGCTGAACCGAAAAGGTTTTATTTTCATAAGTCTGAACATTAACACTTTGTCCGTCTATGTTTCGTGCCACAATAGCCTCCCGATGAAGTGGATTATTCCATCCATTTGAGGAAAGAGCTCCTGTAGACGGACGAAGGCGTAGATTGGTTTGTTTATTTCTATTTGAATAGGTATTACGCGTGTTTGATTGTGTGTATCGAAGATTTTTTGAACGATTGATTCGAACTCGATATCGAAGCTTTTTAGCTCGTTTTTGAGCTAACGATTTTTGTACTTGCGTAGATCGTCCTGTGGAGAAGTTACGATAACTTTTGTTACTGTGTTGCTTACTAATTAAGTAACTGTGATAAGCGTTTCGTGAAGCAAAGCTGATCGTTAGAATTGATCCTGACAAGATGGTTATCCCGAGGATAAAGGCTATGTTTTTTTTCATAATAGAGTGGTTTAGTGATGTTTGACTTACAAATTAGATTTTAAGTCGAAATGTTTCAAAGATTTCAAAGGCTTGTTTGGCCGCAATAGATCGTTCTCGTGCATTGGCTACCGCTTCTATTCGGATAATATTACCGGTTGATGGATCGAGGGTCGAAAAAGTAAAGTAAGTATTTTTTCCGTATCGAGACACAGCGTCAAAGCTTTGTGTCAGTGTTTGGTAATAAGTTTCATTTGGAAGCGTCGTGTGATTCCATCGAAGGAATGACTGTAGCCCATAGAGACCGTGAAGATTACTTGATTTTTCTAGATTTCGGTTTAGACGTTTTACACAGTCATTAAAAGCGATACTATTACACTTTCCGCCGTTAATAACTCGGAAAGCCAGAGAGGTCTTATCACTACGATAGATACCGTTTTGTTCCGTGAAATCACCAGGAAGACTGAGCGTAAAGTTATCGGGAACAACTAGGTTTTGAGTGACTTTTCTAACTTTATAGTTGGATTTTAGTCGGTAGTCGTTATTTCGTACAACATGTCGATCAGACTGTTCACGGCTAACCAAGTTTAGATTTCTTCCTCCATTATTATAACCAAATATGGCTCGTTGAAAGGCTATCTTTTGAGCTCGTGAAAGATTTGACCTTCGATATTGCCCATATCGATTGGCATCACCTCGTACAAGGTAACGACGATCAATGGCTTTATTGCAGGTTGTACAGTTAGCGTATACTCGTTGTCGACGACTTGGTCGAACTCGGTGTTTCCATGGTCCGATTCGTTCCGAAAAGGCTCGAATATGACGCTTTCGATCAGCGCAACATCCTTGTGAAACGTATCGTTTCTTAGGATCAACTTTTTGTGAAACAGCGCATCCGCAGCTATTTCCGTATCCACTTCTAGCGTCTGAGTTAAAGACAAACGCTCCAGAGAGAAGGAATACTCCGATACCGGCTACTAAAAATTTTCTCATTTTTTTCAGGGGTTAGTTTTAGGGGTAGATAATAAAAAACAAAACAGGTCGTTTTTTAGATAATCCGGTCTAGAAGAGATTACCCGTGAACCGTCTGTTTTATTTTTATTTTCACAACTACTATTACAACTTTTAATTCAATTGTCAAATCTTTTTTATTGCACTTCACTTTTGATTATAGGCTTTTGATTATAGGAAAGAAGAAGATGCTGATGCAAAAGAAGTTTTTATGGATTTTTATTCTTTATTATACGCTACAGAAGGGGTCATAGATTTAACAGGTACTACACTGGCATTTCAGAACTTATTAACTGAAATGGGGCCAGGAGGTCCGGCAGAACCTCGTGAAATTAAAAATCCACCAACGACACTTCCCGAATTCTTTTATAAGGGTTTTTGGTAAAAAAGTCTAAGCCATTACTTTGACGTAAAGATAAAAAGCGAAACAAAGGAATTTTTATTTTATTTGTAACTTTATGGTTTGTCTGTTAGTATTTACCCGAAATTAACCCTACAAATCATGTCTATTGGAATTATACTTATCGGTCTTCTCGTTGTTATTGGTGGAGCGTATGCCTCGATCTTCAACGGACTTGTTCATGCTCGGCAAAAGGTAAAAGAAGCCTGGTCCGGCATTGATGTTCAGTTAAAACGGCGATACGACTTGATCCCAAACCTTATCAATACGGTAAAGGGATATGCCGCACATGAAAAATCAACCCTTGAAGAGGTGACAAAGGCTCGAACAGCCGCCATGGGTGTTCCCGATGGAAAGATTGCCAAGCAAGCGCAAGCGGAAAATATGCTTTCGGGAACCCTAAAATCTATTTTTGCTCTTTCGGAAAACTATCCAGACCTAAAAGCGGATAAAAGTTTCCTCGAGCTGCAAGCGCAACTAGCCGAAACAGAAGACCAGATTGCGGCTTCTCGGCGAATTTATAACGGTAATGTTACCGTGATGAATACGAAGGTACAGAGTTTTCCGTCCAACTTCATAGCGGGGATGCACGGGTTTACAGAATCAGAATTCTTCGAACTTGATGAGGCTGAAAAAGAAGCCGTAAAGAAAGTCCCTGAGGTTAAATTTTAGACAGAACGGCACAAAAGATTTGCCAATTATTTTTTCTTGTGTTTTATGGGGGACATAATTGTGGCTCTCTAAAAAATGGAACATCAATCATTTCTATACGGTGCACTAGCGGTCTTTAGTCTTTTGACCTTAGCCTCGCTGATTCATACCATCGCTCGATGGATAAAAATTCCTTTTGCGGTAGCCTTGCTACTAGGAGGAATTTTTCTTTCAATGATTGAAAACCAGCTGGATCTGGGAGTCTCTCAGTATTTCCATTTCTCTCCTGAAATGGTTTTTTATGTTTTCCTGCCAACTTTGATATTTGAATCAGCTTACCATATAGATTTCCGATATTTTCGGCGGATTCTGCGAGAGGCGACGGTTTTAGCTACCTTTGGGCTTATTATCTCGACCGTTATTATTGGATACGGACTTCATTATCTTTTAAATTTACCACTGATCGTGAGCTTCCTCTTTGGAGCCTTGATCTCCGCAACCGATCCCGTGGCAGTTCTCGCTATCTTCAAAGAAGTTCGTGCCCCGAAAAAACTAGAAACCGTTGTGGATGGGGAAAGTCTGCTCAACGATGCTACGGCACTAGTATTATTTAAATTTTTATTGGGCTTTGCCCTTCTTAATCAAGCACAGGTTTCCACGGCTCAATCTATTTTTGAATTTTTCGTTTCTTTAGCACAAGGGCCAGGCGAGGGGCTTATTTTTGGACTGATTTTATATTATGTTATTTCAAAGTCAGAAACGAAAGGCATACAACTGA
>JALWQU010000073.1 GCA_026982915.1 Candidatus Altimarinota bacterium
TCTTAATGCTAAAATCCAACGTTTTGTAGCTTCTAATTTTGGTATTCATAATCGTCAGTTCTTCCATTTCCGTTTAGCCAAGATTTTTTCCTAGCACAGGTTTTTGGGAATTACCCTGAATGTCTTTGGCGTCATTATCCACAACGTCCCTTTTTTTTGTATTTTGGTTTGTTTTGTGGTACAATGGTCGGATTTAATGAAATAAAATGGCTGAACTTCAAATTGACAACAACCTCTTTAACCAGCTAGAGACGGATCTCCAGCAGGACAGTAATGAGCAGTATGAAAAAAGCCTCGAACCCGGAGAAGCCGAACACGAAATCGGCCTACAAAAGGCAGCCGCCCTAAGTCAGGTTAATGAAGTTTATGATACTGGCAAAAAGGATACACCAGGAAAAGGACTAAAAGGATTTACGGATAAAATAAAAGAAATAAGCCATCACAAGGAGGCTAAAAATGAAACTGCTGCTGAACAATTTACAACAGACATAAAAGATAGAGTCGAACAAGTACTTCGTTCTAGCAGAACAAGTTTCAAAAAAACCATTGAAGTCGCGACGGAGACCAGTACCTCCGCCAATATCGACAACCTCCTCTGGGAGAAGGCTGTGAATAATGTTATTGAGAGTATTATTAAGGGTAATACTAGTGCTCTTGATTCCGTCGCCCTAGGCGAAGGAAATCTCAAATTTCTCGAACAGATCGAGGAAAGTACTATGGCGGAGCTAACCGTCCACGAGGAGCGTTATCGGGATCTTTTTGAAAAAAATGAGCAATTTAATACCCTTTTTAATAAAATAGGCTGGAATGATCATGGAATAAATATATTGGGAATCAAGAACCATAAAAAGGAACGCCATGAATTCAAGGAGGCCGAAAAAGTTCTAAAATTCAATGAAGCCTTTCGTCCAAAACTAGAAACACTCTTTACGGAGCTAAAGGAACGAGCCGATCAGGTACGAGAACGAGGTGAAGCCGGAAAGAAAAACATGGTAACCCTTATTCACAACAAATTCCTCATCGCCGACAGTGATACACAGGAAGGTATGTTTAAGGACATACGAAAAGCTCTAAAAGCTAAGACTTTTAAGGATGTAGAACTTAATTCTTTTGGCATTACCGACGAACAAGAAAAAATAAATTTCCTCGAAGCCATCAAGTCACCAGAACTCAACTGGATCACGAAAGCCACAAATGCTATTGATAATTCAAAGTCCTTCCACGAGATTCAGGACAGCCTCATAAAGGCCGCCGAAGCACAACAAGACATTTTAAATAACCCTCCAAATTTTGATTTTGATAAGTTAGACGACGTAAAAAAACATCCCTTATTTAAGGGACTCGAACCGGCAGAGGGCGAAATAGGAACCAGTGAACTACTACGGGAAATCTGGATCGATTTAAGCGCTAACGGCGAAGATCCTAATAGTTATTTTACAAATAAGAACACCAATCTCGACCTACTCACCGATACAACAAAACTCTATGTCCTCTTGAATAAAATTTTCAAAGGAAATTCTAGTAGTAATAATTTGATGAATCAACGAGGTCGAAATGTAGATCTTAGCCAACCCGTAAAAGAAAAACTCCTCCGATGGTTTATTCAGATGGATGAAAAGAC
>JALWQU010000074.1 GCA_026982915.1 Candidatus Altimarinota bacterium
ATTAAATAGAGAATTCACCTTACATTTTGTTTGTAACTTTTTTTTTGGCAAGAAAATACCCTGTCTTTTTTGACTTTTTTGTCTAAAGCACCACAATCTTCTGTGATAATTTAAGGAAAGACTAACTAAATAAAAAAAAATGCTTCGAACGCACACCTGCAATCAGCTCACGACAAAAGACGAAAATAAAAAAGTTACGCTCACGGGGTGGGTGCATCATAGACGAGATCATGGGGGTATTATTTTTATCGACCTTCGAGACCGTTATGGCGTAACACAAATTACTTTTGATCCAGCGGTGAACGCTCAAGCGCATAAAGCCGCCGAGCATATTCGTTCGGAGTGGGTATTGAAAGCCACCGGAACGGTCAAAAATCGAGGTGAAGGGCTTCGTAATAAAAATTTGGAAACGGGTGAAATCGAAGTTTTTATCGAAGGAATCGAGGTTCTCAACGAATCGAAAACACCGCCATTTGAAATCAATGAACATATGGATCATGTGCGAGAAGATCTGCGATTAGAGCATCGGTATTTAGATTTACGCCGTCCAAAAATGCAGGAAAATCTGAGACTACGGTATAATATTATGACCTTTATTCGAAATTTTTATGATGCGCAGGATTTCCTAGAAGTAGAAACGCCCATAATGATCAAGGGAACGCCTGAAGGGTCCCGAGAATACTTAGTGCCAAGTCGTCTGCATCGAGGCGAGTTTTATGTCCTTCCGCAGTCGCCACAACAGCTAAAACAATTGCTAATGGTTGGGGGAATTGATAAGTATTTCCAGATAGCGCGATGTTTTCGAGACGAAGACCTTCGTGGTGATCGTCAGCCAGAATTTACACAACTCGATGTCGAACAATCTTTTGTAGAGCAGGACGATATTATCGCTGAAACAGAGCAAATGATTTTGGGGCTAACCGAAAAAGTAGTCCCGCATAAAAACTATCAATCATTTTTTGAATCGGGGAAAATAAAACAAATAACCTGGCAGGAAGCGCTTGGAAAATACGGATCAGACAAGCCCGATATTCGGTTTGATATGGCTTTTGTCGATATGACGGAGGAACGCCTCGGCTGTGGGTTTGGTGTTTTTGAAAGCGTTGATCGACTCTTTACACTTCCCGTGCCAAACGGTTCTGATTTGAGTCGAAAAGATATTGATACTTTTACGAAACTAGCGCAAAAGCACGGAGCGGGGGGCTTGGCTTGGGTGCGTGTGGGAGAAGACAGCGGTCCGGTTATGAAGAATGCTAAACCAGAATTTATTGAAAAATTAATCGAGAAAACAGGGACCAAAGACGGGGATCTTATTTTCTTTGGAGCGGGTGAGTTCTTGCAGGCAACGGAGCCTCTTGGAGCGGTTCGTTTAGCGGTAGCGGACAAATTCAATCTTAGAAATAATCAGGATTTTGCCTATCTTTGGGTAACGGATTTCCCGATGTTTGAGATCAAGGAAGACGGAACCGTGGGAGCCGCCCATCATCCGTTTACAATGCCCAACGAAGAAGATCTAGCCCTACTTGATACGGATAAAACAAAGGTTCGATCTTATGCCTATGATTTGGTCTTAAATGGTACAGAATTAGGCGGTGGATCGATTCGTATTTATGATCAAGCTTTACAGCACAAGGTTTTTGAAACACTTGGGATGGATGAAGACGAAATACAAATGAAGTTTGGACATATCCTCAAGGCGTTCCAGTACGGGGTTCCGCCACATGGGGGAATCGCCTTAGGGATTGATCGACTCGTGATGTTGTTCGCGGATGCGCCCAATATTCGGGAGGTTATAGCTTTCCCGAAAAATCAATCCGCACAGGATTTGATGCTAGGCGCGCCATCACCGATGCCCGAAAAAGAACTTCACGAACAAAATATTGAGGTCTTGGAGGAGGAAGTTTAGTTTTTAAGTCTTTCCTTAAGCATTTCAATCACCTTTTTCCTAACGTTCGGCAGTAGCAAGTAGGATAAATGTTCACACCAAAGATTGGTATGGGGTGTGTCCTTGAAGGAGGTGTATTTGTAGGGAACGACAGGATCAAGGTACCCACCAAAAGTATAAGTCGGAACCGGTACGGTGAGCGGGGTTTTTAGTTTGTTTTTTGTTCGTTGAACGCCGAGGTAGTTCATATGGTGAGGGGAACACATAGTTACAAGTCCGGTGATGTTCGCTGTTGTCGCTCGATCGATCATGGTTTTCGCCAGAATCCCCCCAAAGCTATGCGCGAGTAAAAGTGTTGGTTTTCCGTCATTGAGCAGGGCTAGCCCGTTATCAATAATTTGCTCGAGCTTATTGATTTGCCACCACATGTAGAAAATATCGTTCAAAAACACAGCCTCTATTCCTGAGAAATTTTTAGCTAGATCCTTCCGCCATCCATTGAGATAAAAATCATAGGTCTTAATACCGGGGACAAAGATTATTCGCATTTGTTTTACATAGGGGAGGATGATTTTCAACGCTCTACCCTAATTCATCCAAATTATAGAAAAATTAGGAAAAAAGGCAATCTTAGCAATCTTGGCAATAAAGCGAGGGTGTTTTTTGCGTATAGGGGATCTATTGTGAGAAACTTAATACTCTGTTTCAGTTAACCCTAGAATTATTAAATAGGTTTGCATCTGAAAGGCTGTCCATGGGTTAGTGAAAACATCAGAGCCTTGCCAGTTTTTAGTATTAAGGGGCTCATATAAAACATATCTTAGAAAATCATCAATATCCTCTAGTTCTTTTTTGCTAAAACTATGTTCTTCCTTTCGAAAAACTAAATTAATTAAAAAATCTCTTAATTTATCAACATCTAATTTATATGTATCTTTAATTATTGTATCACAATCAAAAAGTATCGCCTGAATTAAGGCAAGTTGCAAACATGGATCATCTTGAATCATAGCTGGTTCCTTATTATTAGATTCTATGACTTTATTGATGCGAATTCGATTCTCTTCTGAAAAGGTGTCTAGTACCTCCTTGGGAAGAAGGGCTTTAATATATTCAGAAGAATGTTCTATCTTATCAAAAGATCTTGGTGGGGTCCGCTCAATCATTTCTCCTATCACGGAAAATATCTTGTTTAGGGTTAGAGGTTTGTCTAGTTTTTCAGTTTCCATGACGCTAAATTAGTAGATCTTACTTATTGGTCAAGTTAATTCTTTGTTAAAAAATAATGAGGGTAATATTAGGGTAATTGTTGCATAGGTATTCCTAAAATTCCATAGAGGAAAAAACTCTATATTAAAAGAGGTAAATTATTCTCATAATTATTAGTGTAAAAATCCTCGCATATTTGTCAATATGCTAGAAATTCCTAATTCATCACATTTGGCAAATACCCCAGCATCACCTTTGGAACCTCCAGGCTGAATAATCGCGGAAATACCGGCTTTCCCCGCCGATTCCACACTATCGGGAAACGGAAAGAACGCATCAGAGGCAATGACCGCGCCTTGGGCTTTTTCTCCGGCGTGATTTAACGCAATATCCATTGCCTCCACACGAGAAGTTTGCCCGCCACCTTTCCCGATCATAATTCCGTCTTTGACCACGACGATAGCATTGGATTTGACGATTTTTACGAGCTTCCAGGCAATTTCAAGATCCTGTCTTTCGGTGTCAGTGGGCTGTTTTTTGGTTGGTATTGCTAGGGACTCAAAGACGGGAAGCGTGATGTCCATGTCTTGGGCTAGAGTTCCGCCTCGTACCTTTTTCAAGACGATATCACGGGTTTGTCCGTCACTGAAATTCGGAATCTCGAGTACTCGTAAGTTTTTTTTCGTTTTTAAGATTGCTAAGGCATCTTCGTCATAATCTGGTGCCATCACTATTTCATTGAAAAAAGACACGATCTGTTCCGCCGTAGCTTTGTTACACCGTTTATTGAGCGCGATCACGCCGCCAAAAGCCGAGAGTGGATCGGCTTTATACGCTCGATTAAAGGCTTCTGAAATGGTTTTCCCGATAGCCGCTCCGCAGGGCGTGGCGTGCTTGATGATCGCCGCAAAGGCCTGTTCTTCTGGCGAAAACGAAAGCGCGAGTTCCAAAGCCCCCGAAGCATCCCCAAAGTTATTATAAGAAAGGGGTTTTCCGTTGAGTTGTTTGGCGCCAACGAGTAAAGGCCCTGAAGCAAAGGGGTCTGCGAGTGTTACGGCTTTTTGATGAGGATTTTCTCCATACCGAAGTTGCCCTTTTTCTTCTGTTGTTTTTGTTTCTTCGGCCCAAAATTTGGCGATAAGCAGATCATAGTGGGCCGTCATCTCAAAAACCTTCGTGGCGAGTTCTTTTCGGTAATCGAGGGGAAGATTTTGAGTTTTTTCTAAGTATTGCAATACTATTGCATAATCATTTGGATCTACTATTGGGGCGCAATATTCGTAGTTCTTTGCCGCCGCTCGAATCATCGATGGGCCGCCAATATCAATATTTTCCACCTTATCCTCAAATGATTTTGTTGAATCTTCATAAGTAGATTTGAACGGATACAGGTTTACACAGACAATATCGATATTTTGCAAACCATTGGCATTACAAAAGGCTTGATGATTTTTATCATCACGAAGACTTAGAATACCACCAAATATCTGGGGTGTAAGCGTTTTTATTCGTCCGTCAAGTCCTTCGGGAAAACCGGTGAAATCAGAAACTTCTTGAAGGTTGGTAATTTTACCTTCAAGTGTTTTGTAAGTTCCTCCAGTTGATAGAATGCGATAACCTTGTTTTTGCAAACCCTGTGCAAATTCCAAAATACCGGTTTTGTCGGAGACGGAGAGAAGCGCTGTTTTCATGGAAAAATAATATTAGTTTTTGTGACGGAGTGTAGGATATTCTTTGTTTTTCGCAACAAAACAGAATTTTAAGAGTTTTGATTTAAATTTGTAGCGCTTGTACAGACAGGTATAGTTTTGGTAAAAATATATTTAAAAGATAATTCTCACCATGATCCTTAACCCCAAAATATTTCGTGCCTATGATATTCGAGGCGAAGCTTTTGTTGATTTTGATGAAGATGGATTTTATCTCATCGCGGAGGCCTATGGACGGTACATTGCGAAGAAATTTGATATTGATTGTCCCAAGATTTTCGTCTCAGGCGATGGTCGTCTCTCAATGCCACAGCTTTTCCCGGCGGTGCTTTCTGGACTGACGGCTTCGGGAGCGGAAGTTACTTGGGGAGGAACTTTACCGACACCGATTAATTTTTTCGCGCTTCATGAAGGGAAGTTTGACGCAACGATCCAGATTTCGGCTTCGCATAATCCTGCTCCTGATAATGGGTTAAAACTAACCGACCGTAATGGGGCCGTTTGCGGAGGAGAAATTCAAAAGATTAAAGTTTTATCGGGTTGTTCTGATAGATCCGATGCAGATTGCGTAGAAGAGGTTCGACAGGGGAAAAAGCATCTAGCGCTAAAGACGCTATACAAAAATATTGGTGATGCGCGTTTGCCCAAAGAGGCTTTGGCAGTACGTCTGTCTAAAACAACTCCGACATCACCAAATTCTACTCACAGTCTATCAAATACGGACAATTCCGTCAAGAAACCCTTTGGTGTTTGCGTAAATGCCTGTGAGAAAGTTGATTTTTCCATTGATTACAAAACAAAGATTAAAACTATTACGCCCAAACAAAAACCCTTGAAAGTGGTTGTTGATGCGGGGAATGGAGTAGCAGGCATGTTTTATCCGGGAATTTTGCGTTCGATGGGACACGAGGTTACAGAAATCTTTTGTGATCTTGATGGTTCTTTTCCAAACCATCAGCCTGATCCTGAACGACCAGAAAATCTTGTTTTTACTCAAAAGAAATTAAAAGAACAAAGAGCGGATTTAGCCTTTGTTTATGATGGCGATGGTGACCGTGTTGGGATTGTTTTGAACAATGGGATGATCCTGAACGCTGATAAAATTATGTATATTCTGGCTTCTGATTTTTTGTCACGAAATGCGGGAGCCAAGATTGTCGTAGACGCGATGACCTCGGCAACGCTTATAACCAAAATAAAAGCCATGGGCGGCGTCCCGATACTCACGCAAACGGGGCACTCGTTTATCGAAGAAGCAATGCACAAGCACAAGGCCTTACTTGGGGGAGAGCAATCAGGACACTTTATGTTTGGGGAAGATTTCTATGGTCACGATGATGCATGTCTTGCGAGCCTTCGGTTTATCAAGGCGATTGAGTCAGATTCAGGCCTACTAAAAGCGGTAACTACCGCCTGGCCAAACCTATTGGAGTTCTCGGAAAAGATAACCGTGGACGATGAAAAAAAATTCAAAGTCCTATCAGCGGTTACCGATAAACTCACAAAAATAGATGGTTCGCCCTTATTAGAAAAAGCCGTGGTAAATACGATCGATGGCGTTCGGCTTGATTGGCCGGATGGGGAATGGGCGATTATTCGCTGCTCAAATACCTCTCCCAAAATAGCCCTACGAATAGAGGCCAAAGACGAAGCCTCGTTGCAGGCTAAAAAAACAGGTCTCATGAATGTACTACAAACTTGTTTAGAAGATTTCTAGGGAATTACTAAAAATCTTCTAAACCGATATTTTCAACGTGTTCACAAAATATTTTGCCGTCTTGTTGTCGAAGGAAAAGACCGTCAATCTGAAAAGGTGGCGGGTCTTTTAGTTTCAATTTTTTATAAAAATAATCATAGCCCGCTCGCATGATTTTTTGTATTTTAGCACGGGTAACCGAAGCTTTGGCA
>JALWQU010000075.1 GCA_026982915.1 Candidatus Altimarinota bacterium
GTAAAACTCGCTTCATCAAGGATTACTTTTTTACTTTCCTCATACTTAAAATCTACTTCTGAAAATTTGATAACGGTTTCTTGTTTGGCCATGGTTATTTTTAGCGTTTAAAAATCAAACCTTTTATACATTTCTTTTACTAAATGACCAGTAATTGTTATCAATTTGGTTTTCTTCCTATGTAAAAGGATGATTTATAAAATCTAATCTTCTTGTAAAATACTGACAATACACATCTTCAATATGCGGAAGATAAATACCTGTCTCAATAATTTTCGACAAATAATCTTTTTCTTTTTTCAAAATATCTTCTACCTCTGACTTTTCCAAAATATGGTCGGTGATCATCTTGAGATATTCTCCCAAATGTCTTGCGCACGCTATCTCGTAACGATCCGGTAAGTAATCTTTTTTCCTGATAAACGTACACATTCCCACCCAAACCTCTTTTTTTAATTTGATCTGCTGTGCCATTGGTAACGCATATTTATTCGCATTTCTCAGAATGGTATTGATTTTTACGAGCCTGATTTTTCGATATCGAGGTAGACGATCTACCGTTTCCTTTTGAATTTCCTTTTTCAACGCTTCAAATACGGCCGACTCTCCATTGCCGAGTCGCAATCTAAACAATGATTTGTTCTCAGGAGATAAGTCATACAGATTTTTCAAAAAAGCTTCTTGCCTTGGACGAGAAAGCTCCCAAAAGGATTTTGTTAATGGTTTTATGCCTGTTTTCGGTTTTTTTGAATTCATTCGATAAAAATAATACCAAGAGAATTGATCTATTCAATAGCTTTTCGGGCTATTTCCCTAATTTGTCTCCTCTTCATTGCAATGGTCCTTTTGAACATTGGAGTCGATCTCTTGCTATATGAAAAATTCACCTGTCCTAAAAATTCACCCTCATTATGAAAATTAAGGTGAATATGGCTACTCCCATTATTCATAATAAAACCAGCCTCTTGGAGTCTTTTTATTGCTTCATTTGGTGAAATACTCAATACACCTTCGGGTAAAATCTTCTCCACATCAAAGGGCAAGCTAACCGCCTCCTCATCGTTAGTCCCTTTCGCCTCTCGCTCTTGCCGTATCAATAACAAACACGCATTTACATATGATTTCACCAGTTCATTTAGTCCACCAGCGGCTTCATGTTCAAATGATTTTTCAATATTACTTCTCCCTAAAACTAAACTGGCATGTGGAATGGCGGAAATAGCCACACGCAAGTCGTCATTCATGAGCCTCCACATTTCTCCTGTATTTTCTCCGTTAAGCATGGATAAGGCCCACTTGATATTATTAGAAAAATAATCTTCTAAACTTTTTGTAACCGATTTCTGTACTTCTGGAATAAAAACTGTGTCATGCCACACTTTTAATAAATCTCTTCCTTCTAGCTTTTTGGCTAAAGGAGAATCCTCATGTAAAAATTCATCTGGGTCTCCTGTAAAGTATCTGAGCTTTGTATTAGTCATTTCCATGAAATATTATTAATGAATAAAATATTAACAACACTTTTCTTGAAAATAAAAAGAGCGTACTGATAGTGAATTCATGTCATTACCTGCTTTTATGGAGGACTTCGTATGAATATAATGTTTGTTACTTAAAATTTATTTTACTCGGGAGCAAAGTCCCATTGGTAGTCTATAAGCTTTCAATACTAGCCCTTATTATTGTAACGATTGTTGGTTTTGTGAGTATGCATTGGAACTCGGCAGAAATGATGAAACAGCTTCTTTGGCATGGTATGTTGCTCTTTACGATGTTCGGATTACTACACTCAAGGCCGGCTTGTCCAATGGGCATTACGGGGACTTGTAAGTTATAAGAATCGGATCGTTTCTCTTTTTTCAAAAAGCACTTCATTATTGAGGTGCTTTTCTTTAGAACCGGTTTAATATCTTTTTCGAGGCATGAAATTTTCAACCCTAATCTTTTGCCAATACCCGTCAAATTTATTTATAATGGGGGCAATATAACCCCTCAAAAAAATGACAAAATTTAGAACTGGTGTTTTATCGGGTACGGAAGTGCTGGAAGTTTTTGCTGACGCAAAAGCCCATAATTATGCGATACCAGCGATTAATACCATTGGAACCGATTCGGTAAACGCGGTGATGGAAACCGCCAAGAAAATGAATTCACCTGTTATCATACAGCTTTCGTATGGTGGTGCGGCTTTTTATGCGGGGAAAAGCCTTCCTAATGATCAATTGCAGGCTTCTGTCGCTGGAGCGGCTTCTGCGGCGTTGCATGTGCATCATATGGCGGAAATGTACGGCGTAACGGTTATCATGCACACGGACCATTGTTCCCGTAAAAATCTTCCTTGGGTTTCTGGGCTTTTGGACTATCAAGAAGCTTATTTTGAACAACACGGGAAAGCCCTTTTTAGTTCTCATATGCTTGATCTATCAGAAGAAACACTTGAAGAAAATCTGACTATTTGTGCTGATTATCTGACACGAATGGCCAAGATGGATATTTTATTGGAAATTGAGTTGGGGATTACAGGAGGAGAGGAAGATGGCGTTGATAATTCTGAGGTGGATAATAGTGAGTTATACTCTCAGCCAGAAGATATTTGGTATGCCTATGAAAAATTAAGCGCGATTAGTCCGCTCTTTAGTATTGCGGCTTCTTTTGGGAATGTACACGGGGTTTATAAACCAGGGAATGTACACTTGCAGCCTATTATCCTCAAGAATTCTCAGGATTATGTCGCTAAAAAGTTAGCCACTGATGATGAAAAACCGGTTAGCTTTGTGTTTCATGGAGGGTCTGGATCAACGCCTGACGAAATCCAAGAAGCGGTTAGTTATGGAGCGGTAAAAATGAATCTTGATACGGATATGCAGTGGGCTTTCTGTGCGGGTATTCGTGATTATTTTGATAAAAATAAAGACTACCTAAAAACACAAGTTGGAAATCCAGAAGGGGATTCATTACCGAATAAAAAGTACTATGATCCACGAAAATGGCTCAGAGAAGGGGAGTTGTCATTCGTTAGTCGTCTTGAGCGAGCCTTTGAAGAACTAGGCTGCGTGAAAAGAAATCAGTAATATTCATTGGTGGGTTGAATTTGCTCGACTTTTCAAATAAAAAAAGACAGTTAGGGCTGTCTTTTTTGTAAGAAAGCCTAATCATAAATCACTTTCATAGGCTCTTAGCTCCGGTTTAAGTTTTAAGAGAAAAGCCTTTTTTTCTTTTATATACTTATAGATCCCCATGTATTTAGAGAAAGAGGCTATTTTATTGCTTTCCAGATCATTATCGTATAGGTATTCCCATACTTTTTGTTCGGCTTTTGTTTGTACAATTTCTTCGCCTGTAATAGATCGTTTTAAAAACAAATCAATCATTGTGGCTCCATTTTTAGGGTCTGCTTTTTGGGCTTGTTCCATAAAGGCTTTCTTTGTGGTCGCCGTATCACTAAAAAAATAAGCTTCCTGAATAGTTAATGGAATGAAAGACTTTTCAATCCAGCTACCATCTACTATCTCGGATAGTTTTTCAATGGCTTTATTTAGTTTTTTCACTTCGTCTGTATCACCTTTTCTTTTAGCGGTACTAAGGTCTTTTTTGAGAGTTTGGATTCTTTCCGCCGCTAAAGTCTGGAGCGTATTTATGGAGTTTCGTTTTTGGTTTGTAAGTACCCCATCAACTATGTGTACAGAAGACCTTTCCAAGAATTCAATGGGGTCATCGTCTTCGTCAAAACTATTCATTGCCATATCTTTTATATCTTTTGCAAGAGAGGTTCCTGAGGCAACTTCTAAGGTTTGTCCCAAGACGGTTAGCATTTCATCCCTCTTTATTCGGTCAGATGTTTTGGCATTTCTATTAGGGCAATCCCTTTCTAGTTTATGCATTATCACTTTTTGAAAGAACTTTTCACCGCCTAGCGATCCGATGACCGCTCCACTGACAGAGGCTAGAGCTTTTACCATCCATGGACCGGGTACTTTTGCTCCAGCCATAGCGAGGCCTGTTCCAGAAGACAGTGAAAGTGCCGCCGATTCAATAGCCTCCATTGGGTTATCACTTTGGGATATTTCGTTTATTTGCATCAAAAACCAAGTAGCAAGACCCGCTTTCAGCATTTTGTTAATTATTTTTTGACTAACGCCTTTTTTCGCTAATACCTCTGCGGCTTCTTTTTGTGATAGTGTAGTCTTATTGGAAAGTTTTTTGCCTGTATTGATACCTGTTTTAACAGCGGCTTTTCCTATTTTAAAGGGTAGTTTTACCGCTCCAATGAGAACGGGTAGAGTTCCTGTAAACACCACTCCCGCTAAAGCCAATAAAACTAGATATGAACTTGCTAGTTTATCAAAGGCATTTTTTCTCAAGCTATAGCTAATACTTGTATCGCCTATCTTCTTATTAAGCTCATCCAAGTCTTTATCAAACTGTGCTCGTGCTGATTTTAATTTCCTAAAGAACTCATCAACGGCTTGCTTGTCTTCTGGTGTAAAACTACCAAAGGGCTTCATCATTAGACGAATAATACTAGTACCTTTAATTGATTTTTTGAAAACATATTTTCCGTTTACTTTCGTATCTCGAATTTTTATTAAGTCTGATTTTAATTTGGACAACGATTCTTTGAAAGTCCTTTGAGGCTTTCTTTCTATGAGATTGTCATCTTTAGGTTTTGCTTTAGGTTTAATCCCTAGGAAGCGACCAAAGGTATTAGCTATAGAACGAAGGGTGCTGATTTTTTCCGTATTTTGCTGCTCCTTTGGTAAATCGCCAAGACTTTCGATCTCCCTAATAAGCTGATCAATATCATCTCTACTAGTGGATTGTTCTAAAAGGGTTACTAACTCATAAAACCCTTGACTTTGACCTTCTTTGGCCTCTAAAAATATCACTTTTAGTTGTTCTTTTTGTAGCGGTTTTAGGCCTCTTATCGTGTTGATTCTATCGTCAATATCTTTTTCACTAATAGGCAATGGATGCTTTTGTAATATGGCTAATTGTTCAGGTGTAATTTTTAGACTACTTACTTTATCTAGATCAAGTGTTTTTCCATAAAAGAATGCTTCAATTATTTTTTCCGTCGTCGGGGTCTTCCCAAGGAAAAATTCTATACCAGGAATATTATCTTGATGTTTAGTGATCATTGATTCAAGGTATTGTCGAAGTTTTAATTTTGATAAAAGTGCTGGATTACTGAGGGTTCCAAAGCCCTTCATACCTTCAATATCACTTGATACTGTTTCTAGTAACTGCGATAGCATCGCCTTAAAACGTTTTTCTATTTTTTTCTCTTCTAGGTTTATAAAATCAGCTTTTTCTTGATTTGCATTTTTTATAGTGAGACCTTGTTTAGTCGCTGTAGGCAGGTCCTTGAATACTTCGTATTCAACATCATAAAAACTACTTACTAAATGTTTATATTCATTCATATAGGAGATTATGGTTTCTATTTTTCGCTTATAGACAAAATACCCCTCGGTTTTTATGTCTTGAGAAAGGGATCTAATTGATTTTTGTAATAAATCCCTATAAAATACGACATATTTTTTAGACATCAAGTCGAGATTATCTCTATTGGCATTTACTGTTTCGCTGTCTAGTGGTTTATTTTTAGTAGGGTTGAGGCAGTAGTGTTGATATGCTGACAGCTGTCTACCAATAGATTTCATAAATGTATCTAGCTTTTTTTGTAATTTATTATATTCTGGCAACATCATTTCTACTGATTCCTGAAAACCAGCTTCACGAAGATGTTGTTGCATATTTTTAACCTTATCTGCGATTTTCGGTAAAAAAACGACTCTACTCCTTATTAATCCAAATTTAGTCTTTTCATTACTGAGACTTTGTTTTTGTGTAAGGGCGTCTGTTTTTTCTTCGCGTATACGATAAAGATTCTCCATAGCGGTAGCCAAAATTTCAGGACTTAGACCTTCTAATGATTTAACTACTTCTTTTTGAAAAGAACAAGTTTCAATATCTTCCATCATATAATCGGGAACAGTATTTGTTCTATACTTGTTTTCGCTGAGTGCACCTGTCTTGGATCGAGGATATGGGTCCATGGGGAAAAAATAAAAAGAATGATATCTTTTTATTATATCACAGCTTAGTGTTTTTAGCTATATATTATCCTAAAAAATTATAAATTAATTGTGTTTTAGCTTACGACGATAATCAATAGAATTTATATTCCTGAAACCACTAAATCTTGACCTTCAAACACAGAACTAAGCATCTCAGGCAGTTCGAACTTTGCTATCATTTCTCCGAGCAGTTCTACTGGAGCGGCATTGGCCATGGCGGAGAAAAGGGCCTCTAATTTAAGTATAAAATAGGGGGTTAACATCAATCCGCCTAAAGCAATAAGAAGTACTATCTTGGGATGTTTTCTTATGAAAGATAGCGTTGATCCTGCTGCACTTTTTATGGTTTCCCAAACAGAGCCATTACCGACTTCTTTTAAGGCTTCAATGGATTCATCTTTTAGGGCGGCAACCTCTTTTTTATAGACTTTACCCGCTTCATTTAGGTCTTCTTTTAGCGCTGGATTATTCTCCAAATGTTTATCAAATGAAAAAAGCGAAGTAAGTGTTTCAAGTGCCGATTTTGATAGTTTTTCTATATCAAAGCGTTTGTAGAAAGGATCATTAGTGG
>JALWQU010000076.1 GCA_026982915.1 Candidatus Altimarinota bacterium
TAACACACCCTTCCTCTCGTAAAACTCGTGTAATCGCTCGTGTATCCACGGCGGTCAAAGCCGGAATACCATTGTCCTTGAGCCACTGACAAAATGATTTATAAGCCTGACAGTGTGAAAAATTCTCGCTTACTTCCGTCATAATAACGCCTCGAACCCAAATTTTAGGGGATTCATAAGTAGCATCAACCGCATCATTTTTTTGAGAAGCCTCAACCGAAGGTTTAAACGCTCCGTAGTTCCCGATCAATGGGTAAGTAAAAACCACAATCTGACCGTAATAACTCGGATCGGTAAGCGTTTCTAAATAACCGGTCATACCAGTCGTAAAGACAACCTCCCCCATCATTGGTTTATCAGCTCCGACTGATTTACCGGCAAACTGTTGTCCGTTTTCGAGATAAAGAGTTTTCATGGTTATAATTAACACCAACTTGCTAACGAATATAAATATAACAACTCCTTATTTTTTTAAAACAATTTATAGAGTATTTCATCCTTTCTGGTTAATTCAATCTTTATTTTCTCTTTTTTTGAAGGATCCAAACAATCACCCATGGCCTCTTTTATTCGGTCAAAGGTTTCCATAATAAATTCAGCCTGTTTTTTTTGAGTAAAATTAACAGAATCTCCCTCAATGATCTTTTGAATACGCCTTAAAGTCATACATAACTGCTTCTCGACTATTCCATCCTTACACGAAGCTAATAATAACGCCTTAGAAGCTGTATCAAGATGCTGACGAAAACCTCTTCTCTCTCCGTATTTATTTTTCATAAGGTAATAAACTAGGCAACACCATATATTAATACTATTCAGTATAGCTATGTCAATAGCAATTCATCATTTTTCATGGCATACCGTTTTATCCATTCCGTAATACTCGCTAAAGCATCTTCACCTGGATTAAGTACATGCATAACAGGTAGCCCTTGTTTTTTCTCCATTTTCATCTTTTTTTCGGTTCTTCTATCTAGAGTCCCATCCTCATAGCAATGATACTTTATACCATCCAATTCAATAAGGAATATTTTCCCTTCTGGTGTTTTCACCTGTAAATCAAAAAACATACCTTTCCTATAAGCCTCTTCCTGGATTTGCCAGTCAGGTAAGTAATTCTTAATTCTCCCAACAATATTATTGACGAAAGAATTATTCCGCCCCGCCTCTTGTAATTTAGGCCTTTGAATATTTATGTATTGTTGTTGATGCTTTTTTACAAACGCTTTTACTTTCGCCTCATCCTTTGTGTTAAAGTCGAAAAAATAAATAGCCTCTAACACCGGACCAACCTCTGAATCAGGCATATCAAAAAACTTATCAATAAGGGCAAACTTCAACAAATCCCATTTTGGATGCCAACTAGGAAAATTATAAAGAATTGAGGTCATAACCTTTAAACAAGATCCATAACTAGCTTTTTTTATCATTTCAACCGATAAAAAGCGTTCTAGTAAACGAATGGTTATCTCTATATTTTGGGATGATTTTCTTGATTTAGAAAGTCGTTGTAAAAACAAAGATATGGTTTCGGGGTTATTGTATCGAGGGTCATTCTCTATTAAGGCTATTAAGTTTGACACTTCACCCTCTCCAATGTCATCAAAATCCTCAGGCATACTAAGTAAACACTCCCTTTCTACCTTTGTAAGTCGCTGCGGTTTCCCGGATAGCACTTCTTTCTGCGGTCTAACGACCTTAAGCTCATCAGAAATCACATCACCCACCATGCGCGTTGTACGCTCCATATTTCCCAACCAAGAGTTTTTGGCCATTGCTTCTTTATTCAGAGCCAATGAAAGAGACTCATATAAATTATATAAATCACGAAAAACATCCGATTGAAGCAACGACTTAGTAGCAAAATCGGCATGACCTTGTCCCGCTAGATCCCCCAAAATTAATTCCAAATATAATTCCCCATCAGTACCCTGTAATTCATCAAGTGATAAATCTTCTTTTTCTAAAATTGCTTCCATATCCCTTAAAAGAGGAAGCCACTTTGGCCCCAAGAGATTTTCCATGTGACTCTTAACAAACTCAGCTGCCGCCAAATCGCTATCATCATTGTTGGCATTCTCACTCAAAACCCCTAAGCTGCTAAATATTTGTGCTAATTCATCAGCTGGGGTATTCTCAATATTAGCATGTAATAACTCGTTGATAGTACTTATTCCCATTTTATTTTTAATTAAATCATGCTATTGTAACACAAAGAGATGTAATTTAAAACCAAAAAGGTTTAGATTCTTAAATAATCTCTGCAATATTTCTTTTAACTTGTATTTCGTATCATTATTGGCTACCTTCTTTTGGTAATGAAAAAAATAATAAGCGCTATAGTTCTCATCGGTGGTGGAGCGTTATTAATAGCTTCCACACAAGCTTTTTGGAAACAGGGAAATACGCCATACCAGAAAAAGACACACAAGACCCTCATAAAAACGGACTTAAAAGTTTCAGCGCCTGAAACAAACCTAAAAAATAAAAAGTATACGCCTGAAAATTATAAAATTATCCACAAGGATGTTTTCTTCAAACAGCGTTATTATCGTGCTATTCGGTCTTTTTCGAGTGAGGGGATTGAGTATTTACTCGCCGTAGACCTAGAAACCAACCATACAAAGGTTTTACCCACCAAATCGGTAACGATCACCACCAATAAAAAGGCCTACAACCAATCCACCTACAAAAAAACACTTGATCGTCTCGCAACAAGTACTGGTCTCGCCAATACAGGCATCGGTCACGCGACTTCCCTTTCGGTGAATACCCAGTATATGACGGTTGATATGTGTCCCTCTTCCAAGACGGGTTTTTCAAAATCCCTTTTTACAGATTTTATCGCCAACGGTCATAAAAATATAGCCATCGCGATTACCAACAAATGGATTGATACGCACGAGGACAGCTTTCAATGGCTTCTCGATAAGCAAAATGAGGGACTTCTCAATATCACCTGGATAAACCATACGAGTGATCATCCGTATAAGTTTGGAAAACCACTAGCAAAAAATTTCATACTCCTACCGAATGTCGATCTTGAAACCGAAATTTTATCGGTGGAAAAACAGCTCCTTACTTATGGACAAGTGCCTTCTGTTTTTATCCGCTTTCCCGGACTTATTTCCAATAAAACTATTCGAAAAAAAGTTCTCAATAAATTTGGACTTGTTTTTGTTGGAGCCGATAGCTGGCTGGCCAAAGGGGAAATACCTCACGATGGCTCAATCATTCTTGTGCACGGGAATAAAAATGAACCCAAAGGCATTGAAAAAGCACGAATACTCCTCAAAAACCAAAAAACAGTTTCTTTTGGGGTACTAGAAGCGGCTTTTTAAATTTAATTTCAAGTTTTATTTTATTTTTTAATCATTATTATCTAGTTGTTCTTAAGAAAAACATCACCATGATAACCCAAGATGAAGTACGACATATCGCTGGATTGGTAAAACTAAAACTTAGTGGCGAGGAGGTTACAAAGTTTACGGACCAACTCGGCACAATTCTTGATTTCTTTGCACAACTGCAGGAAGCCAACACTGATGGCGTAGAAGAAACCTCACAAGTAACCGGCTTATCCAATATCACACGATCCGATGAGATAACCGTCGATGGACAAGAACTCGCCTTACTAGCCTGTTCTCCGCATAAAATTGAAAACCGTAGTATAAAAATACCAAAAGTGCTATAATTTCTTGGTCAGCTGAATTTATTAGACTTTCCTACAAAAAAGCTTGATAAACTAGTAAGTAAAATCATAAGCCACAAAAAATGATTCCACAAAAGTATCTGGTTCGACTAAGAAATATAATTCGACAGCATTTTCCTACAGATAAATCAAAAATTTTCATCTTTGGTTCATCGATTAAATATAAGCAATTTTGGGATATAGATGTCGGTCTTATGGGGTCTGTAGAGGACCAAGCCATTGCGGATCTATCCGAAGCCCTTGAAAAATCTACCTTTCCCTACATGGTTGATCTAAAAAATTTCAATACTATTGATCCTGATTTTGCCAACTCAGTATTACATCACCAAAAAATAAAATGGATTTAATCTTTGATAAAAAAATGGAAGATCTAATAAAAGCCCTCAAAACACTTGAGACCGCTTTGGCTAAAAAAAATTTAGAACCAGATGAATATAGAGATATTTTAGTTATCCGTTTTTTGTACACGAGTGAAACTTTTGGTAAAGTGATACAGAATTATCTTCGAGAGATTGAACGAGTAGAGGTGAAATTTATCGTGGATGGTTATCGAAAAGCTCGTGGAACAGGGCTTCTTTCTCCAGAAGAAACCGAGATAGCCCTAGAAATGATAGGTGATCGAAACTTTTGTGCTCATGCCTATCAGGAAGTTGTTATTGATAAAATTTCCAAAAAAGTCCCTCAATATGCTAAATTTATGCGGACAGTCCTTAACCGATTAACAGAAAAAAAATGAATATTACCAACCTAACCCTGACCGAACTTGCAGCAAAGTTTCAATCTGGTGAACTCACTTCACGAGCCATAACCGAAGCTTTTATCAAAAATATTGAAGCCCATGATAGTGACATTAATGCTTTTGTAAATACCACCTTTGATCTGGCTCGAGAAATGGCGGACGCCGCCGATAGCCGATATCAGAATAAAACCCTGCTTTCGCCTCTTGATGGAATACCCATGGATTTGAAAGATGTTGTCTCGACACAAGAAGCCCCTACTACGGCTAGTTCTAAGATTTTAGAAAACTATATTCCGCCTTTTGATGCGACGGTTTGGCAAAAGCTCAAAGCCGCTGGGGTTGTTCTTCTTGGAAAAACTAATACCGATGAATTCACGATGGGCGCCTCTACGGAAACTTCCGCCTTTGGCGTTACCAAAAATCCTCATAATACTCAAAAAGTTGCGGGTGGAAGTTCTGGAGGGCCCGCGGCTAGTGTTGCGGCTGAATTTAGCGCGGGATCCATTGGAACCGATACAGGGGGATCTATCCGTCAACCCGCTAGTTTCTGCGGTGTTACGGGATTGAAGGTTTCATATGGTCGTGTTTCACGATGGGGTACCATCCCAATGGCCTCAAGCCTTGATACTATCGGGCCTATTGCCAAAACGGCACAAGACTGTGCCTTAATTTTACAAACTATTGCCGGGCAAGACCCTAAAGATTCAACAACCAGTGACAAACCGGTTCCTGATTATCTCGCCGGACTAGGAAAAAGCCTTGCGGGGATGACTATCGGTATTCCTAAGGAATATATCGTTGATGGTATTGACCCGGAAGTGCTTAATACTTTCAACGCTACCAAAGCTATTTGTGAAGAACTCGGGGCTAAATTAGTAGATATTTCTTTGGCAAATACAAAATACGCTGTTCCTACTTATTACATCATCGCTCCCGCAGAAATATCGGCCAATATGTCTCGATTTGATGGTATTCGCTTTGGGACCCTGCCAGACGGAACCACCGATCTTCAGTCTATTTACAAAGAAACACGAACACAAGGACTTGGTGATGAGGTAAAAAGACGAATTTTGATAGGTGGATACGCACTATCCGCTGGTTACTATGATGCCTTCTACCGAAAAGCCCAAAAGGTGCGAACCCTTATTAAACAGGATTTTGATACAGCCTTTCTCGAGGTTGATGCTATTATTACGCCCGTATCTCCAACACCGGCCTTTGATATCGGGGAAAATAAAGATGATCCGCTAAAAATGTACCTAGAAGACATTTTTACTATTCCGGCAAGTTTAGCGGGAATCTGTGGTATTTCTACGCCCATAGGAAAATCAAAAGACGGTCTGCCTATTGGCGCTCAAATTCTAGGACCAGCTTTTACAGAAGATCGCATTCTAAATATAGCCCATCAAATACAACTTAATATTACTTAAATGTTTGATCTTCTTTTTACCCTTGGTGTTATCGTCTTTATCCTCTATCGATTAGAGGTTCTAAAACCCAGACATTTTGCCGAGATACGCCACAGACTTACCAAATTTTTTGATAAATTCCTCAACAAGGTACACGAAGCACAGCCCCCCAAAACACCCCCCGAAACAAGACCTCTCTTTAAAAAACCCCTCCCCTCTATTTCCTCACCTGCACTTAACATGAAAACAACCTTCACAACACTCAAATGGATCGTATTAGCTATTTTACTATTGATTGGCTTCTTTATGCTCAATCCTTTTGTCAATATCGATGCGGGGAACCGAGGTATTGTCTTTGATAAACTCCGTGGTGGGGTTCAAATGGAATCATTTGATGAGGGTCTACATTTCCGAGTCCCATTCTTTCAGTCTATCATACAGGTCCCGATCCGAACCCAAAAAATTGTTTTTACCAACGATAGCACGGGGAAATATTCTCGTGGACAGAATGTTCGTCAACGAAGCCAGTTAAGCGCGGCTAGTTCTGATCTTCAGGATGTTTATGTTGATGTAGTGGTAACCTATCATCTCGATGAAACCAAGGTTGCAAAAATTTACCAAGAAGTAGGCCTTGATTATGCCGCTAAAAAAGTAATTCCGAAAGTAGCGGACTCGGTGAAAACTTATACCGCTAAATTTAAAGTCGCTGAGATCCTACCAAAACGAGAAGAAATTAAGCAAAAAGTGTCTGCGGATCTCAAACAAAATCTCG
>JALWQU010000077.1 GCA_026982915.1 Candidatus Altimarinota bacterium
ATCTTTGGCGGTACCGTTTCTCTTTTGCGTTCTCTATGTTCTTTTTAGTCGGGGCTCTTGGGTTTTTACAGTCGTCGCTTCGACATCAGCAGTTATTGGCGGGGGAGCTAATTCCACAAAAAGGCGCCATTGAGGTTATTCGTGGCGATAAATCAATTTTGACAGACGAACCGATGGACTTATTGGTCGGGGATATTATCAAGACCGGACTGCATGGCGAAACCAAGATTAATATGCCGAATCAATCGGTTTCACTGGCCAAGAATAAAACACAGTTTCGTATTGCGAATAAGACTACTTTTTTCCTGGAAAAAGGTCATTTGAGTAATCAAACAGAAAAACCTATAAAAGTGATTACGGATCGTGGATTTATTAAAAGTCAGCCTGATAGTGATTTTGATATTATCGTTTCCTTGTCAGGAGAGACCTCCATATTACCACGGAAAAATACGCTTGAGATTTTTGATCTTTGGGATGGGCAATTATTGCTCCATGAGGGAGAAAAGGTAAACCTTAGAAGTGATACACGGTTGGAAGATATTGAAATTCCGGAAGATCTTAAACTTTCAAATACACAAAAACAGGCGTTACAATCGAAGCTTATAATTGTTCGGAGTAAGCTTTTGACGGGGGTTATAAAGAGTAATGCTGGGCAAGGTCGAACCGCGCAAAAAGACTTTCAGTCAGCTCAAAAAACCTTTCTTTCTCTCGCGCAAGTGCTTAATACCTCACGGAGCTTAGCTATTGCTCGGCGAATCAATCTTGATAATCTAAAAATTAAGGATATTTACCCGCTTATAGCCTTGCGAGTAGACAATACGACACTGCTTTCGGAGGTGAAAGCGTTGGAAACTTTATTCGTCATCCTTTCTCAGACAAATCATCCTTTTGGGTTTGAGGTTTCTACGACAGGGGTGGAAAGTTTTGATCGGTATTTTATTCTTACAAAGCTTATGGAAATGGGGACACTAGAGCAACAAATTTTAATCAAGCCTCTTCTAAAAAACTACGCGATTAATTTTTTGCGAATGGTTCAGAATAAACCCATTCTTCTCGAGCAAATTGCCTTTCTTAATCAAGAGGTCAATAAGCTACCAAAAACAACCGAAGCTCATGATTTCTTGATTCTTATTGAGGCAAGGCTTTCTCCAACTATAGCGAGTATTTTAAGACAAAAGATAGACGCTAAGTTTCGAGAAAATACCTCAAGAATTTAAGAAAATCTAAGAAGGAGTTTTTACTTTGATTCCATTAAAATATTACTATTTTTATGGCATGCAATTGCTTCCGCCTAAGCCAAAAGACAAAAAAAAGATTGTCAGAGTTTTGAAACTCATTTTTCCTTTTCTCAAAAAAGTGATTCTCTGGCGTATTTTTTATGGAGAGAAGGCGGTTAATAAGTTCTGGGTTATTAAACGAAAGAACATTTTTTTAGGCATATTATTGGTTTCAACTTTTAGCCTTTTAGGGTTTCGTTTTTTATACCTAAAGGCTTTTGGTGTTGAAAAGAAGCAACAGGGAAAGGGTGTCGGGAGCAATGTTTTGGCCTTATTAGAGGAAAAAGCTCGTAGAAATGGTACGGACTATGTATGGT
>JALWQU010000078.1 GCA_026982915.1 Candidatus Altimarinota bacterium
GGCTGAAGGTCTCAATTCTCATCTACAACGGTTCTTCATGAATAATTACGGTATTCGTAATCGTGACTTCTTTCACTTCCGAATCAAAGGTCTTTTTTCTTAAATCCCCTCACTTTAGGAATTAGCCCAAATTTACCCTCTAATAATTGCTTTTCTTTGGTTTTTGAGGTAAGATGATCAGATCCTAGGGATAGAAAGAATGAAGCATTTATGGAAATCTAAAACATCAATTACACGTTTTTTATACAAAGAGTCTGAGAGTCTGGACTCAAAGTCGCCTGAGTCTTGGCAGCGAGAACAGATTAATGATTATTTCAGGGGAAAAGAAGGGACTTTGTCTGAGGAAATAGGAACATCCATAACAGTGGGGCAAGCGAATACGATTTTAAATGACTTTACCTCTGAAAGCTTCAAGAAAAATCCAACGGTTACGGTCCTGGCGGTACAGGCGAAGCTAAAGGCTCTTGGGTATACTATAGAACCTGATGGATTGTTAGGGCCGAATACAAAGTATGTCATTGCAAAATTTCAAGCGAAAAATATCCCGTCTGTGCAGGCAATGGGACTCGATTTAAGTTCTTTAGAATCTTTTAAGCAGGAAAAAGATAAACATAAATGGCTTGGAGAAATCGGAGGGACAACGGTGAAGGCTCTACAGGAAGAGACTTCCACCGATATCAAGTCAACGGAAAAAATAGAAACCACGGTTTATAAATCTGAGATTAAAAAGAGTCAAAGACCACGATTAAGTCAAGCGCAAAAGGGGAGAAAACGAGCATTAGAAGAACAAATCAAGAAAGCTGAGTCTACAATAAATAAATACCATAATGAAAGTAAGAAATCCCGTATTAAAATTATAAAGATAAGACAGCAATTAGCCAATATGCAGATACAATTGGATGCGAAAAATATAGCATTGAAAAAAGAAAAACAAGCATTAAAAGAAAGGAGAAAAGCTCAATTTCAAGCTGAAATCAAAAGTAATCCCTCGACAGAGTCTTTTGCCGGAGCAGGGTTGCACCCTGCTTCATATTTTTCTATGATGAACATCGATGCCATCACCTAGAATCAGCAAAGATTTGAACAACGGAACCTATTTTCTCACCTTTACCGTGAAGAATTGGTATTACCTCTTTGATCGACATAACCGATGGAGTATTTTAGCCGATTCTCTTGCCTATTGTCAAAAACATAAATCCGTGAAAATCTACCACTATGTTTTTATGCTTAACCATCTACACCTCATTGTTTCAGCTCCAGATGTCTCAGGGTTTGTAAGAGATTTCAAAAGATTTACGGCTCGGGAATTTCATAAAAATTTAGAAAAAAACGAACCAACTGTTTTGGAGATATTTAAGGATCCGGATGGAAAATACTGTTTTTGGAAGAAGACCAATATGCCCATTCTTTTGGAGACCGATAAAGTCTATCAACAAAAAGCCCAGTACATTGAAGGTAACCCCGTTTCCAAAAATTATGTATCTAGACCTGAACATTGGATTTATTCCTCCGCAAATGCCAAGTCTCCCGTAAAAATTGATAGATTTTAGGGGTAACTTGATGATTGAAAAGTTATGAAGCAGGGTGCAACCC
>JALWQU010000079.1 GCA_026982915.1 Candidatus Altimarinota bacterium
CGCTCGTAAATGGACTTATTATGTTTTCTTTTCCAGCATTCCTTTTTTTGCCAAGAGCGATAAAACGATTCCTCGATAAACAAGATCGCCAAAGCTGGTTTCTTATTGCCTCTTTTACCATCTCCTATTTCATATGGTTTATTCCCAACCAGAAGAGCCATCACTATGTCGTCCCTGCGATTTTCCCGTTTGTGTTTTTCATCTTCACAAATCTTGATAAAAGCACATACCATAAATTAGAAAAGTCTATTATTAATGCTCTTTGTCTTCTTTTGTTATGTGTTCTATTTTTTGTGGCTTTTCTTAGTTCCAGTATTGAAATTCCATATTTCAAACAACCATCTGCGGCATATCTCATCATAACTTTGACTGTAATTTTTCTCTGCTATATCTTTCTTCTTCTTTCGAGAAAATTTTTATTTTATTTTTTCTTTTTATCAACATTTTTTGCATTGATTTGGGTACTGTTCCTCCCCATATTCTTACTTCCTACGGTTCCCTCAAGGGTAGTGACTTTAACAAACAATCGCCCCGTATCTGTTGTTTTCAGAAAGCCATATTTCATTCAAGAAGGCCTAAATAGAGAAATTAAAATTTTTAGCCATGACAAAATTGCTGCTAGAATAATGAAAAGCGATGAATTCTATATTATCCCTGAAGACATCTATCAAACACAAAACCTTGGTGCCAATACCGAAATAGTTTACAAGTGGCCCTTATGGAAAAGGGGCCTAAAACATCAGGCCATTATTAATGCCTTAAAAAAGCAAAATAGTGGGAAATTGGTCGACTACTTACTTTTACTCAAAAAGCGCCAGTAGACTAACGCGTCGCAGCTGTGCTATATCATTCGGATGGATTTGAAGCATATAGATGATGGTACAGTTTTAAAGATTTTCACTTATCCATCTCAAGTTCTTAAAAGAGTGGCCACTCCTGTTGAAAACTTTGACGAGGAACTAAAAGAGCTCGCTCGAAACATGCTAAAGACTATGTACGAGGCACCGGGAATTGGTCTGGCCGCTCCTCAAGTAGGCATAAGTAAAAGAATTTTTGTCATGGATATCGATTTTAATCGAAAAGAAAAGACGGGAATAGATGCTAAAATTGAATATGAATTAGTAGATCGCAATCCCAAGATTCTCATCAACCCTGTAATTAAAAAAAAGAAGGGCCAATTTAAATATGAAGAAGGCTGTTTGAGTCTCCCTGGTATCTATGAAGAAGTGGCAAGGGCACAAAAAATAACGGTTGAATATCAGGATCTAGGTGGTGATAAGCACGAGCTTCAAGCAGAAGATCTGCTTGCTGTTTGCATTCAACACGAAAGTGATCATCTGGATGGAGTTGTTTTCATAGAACGACTTAGCATGCTTAAAAAAAATCTTTTTCATAAAAAACTCATAAAGAGAAAAAAACTTTATGAGCAAGCTTAAAGCTGTCTTTTTCGGTACTCCTGATTTTTCAGTTCCGAGCTTGAAAGTTCTTCATCTTTCAAGTCTAGTGGATTTAGTCTGGGTCGTAACTATGCCCGACCGTCCGGCAGGTAGAGGCAAAAAACTTCAATGTCCACCCATCGCACAATATTGCA
>JALWQU010000080.1 GCA_026982915.1 Candidatus Altimarinota bacterium
GAATATTACCAAAGAAGCACTTATCGAGTTTCAGATCGCGAATGGGATTATTAAAAATAAAAACAGTCGAGGGGCTGGAAATGTCGGTCCAAAAACTAGAGAAGTTTTGAACAACATAATTGCACAACAAAAAGAGCAACAAAAACAAGTATCACAAAAAATACTCGCCTACCAAAAAGCACAAAACCAAAGGCAATACTTCGCTCAAAATCAAGTAAATACCCTTATGGCTCGTAAATAATTTCAAAAAAATGATACACGCAAACGCTCTCACTTCTGGATTCGAAAACCTTATTCATATTAAATTCAATAAAGAAATTATGGAGCTGGGGATTTTTAAGCTCTCGATTCAACTCGGACGAGATCTTATGGGTCTTTCTCTTACCTACTTTATGTTTTCGTTTCTAAACTATGAAATCTGGCAAATATTCTGTTTTTATTTTTTACGACAGGTTCCCTTTTTCTTTACCATTCCTTTTATTACCCATTTTATTGAAAAATTTGGATTGAAGCACGGTGTTTCTACGAGAGGCGCCGTAAGTATTATCTTCTACCTTTTGTTACCAGTCCTGATGACCACTGACTTTTGGCAATCAATTCTCTGGCTTATGCCTCTTTTTATTATTCGATCATTTTTCATTAATACTTCAAATGTTGCCTATGATATTTGTATCGCTAAACACATGAATCAGCATAAACAAGGCTCTGCGATGGCAGGGATTCAGATCGCTATTATGGCGGGGGCGGTATTAGCTCCCATAATGGGCGCTTTTATTACGGCCTCTTTAGGGTTTGAATATGTTACCTACTTTGGAGCGCTCGTGCTCTTGATTGGAAGTTTGATTCTTTATGCCACGCCTGATGAAAAATTTAAAGTGCCTTACACGCCTAAAAAAATGGTACGAGATTCCTTTCGTCGAACCTCAAAATATTTTTTCCAGGCAGAACTGGGGCGGATTTTCTTCGATGTTATTTTATGGATTATTTGGCCCATATTTTTAATAATATCACTTGATAGCATCACGGACTCGGGAATGGTTATAGGTTTTTCTTCTGGTATTGCGATGATCGCGGCCTTCTTTATCGGTAAGCGAATCGATACACAAAAGAAGTCTCAATCAACCATTCTCAAACACGGAGCCTACCGAAGTACTTTTTTAAATTTCTTTCGAGCGATTTGGATCGAGCCTATGACGCTTTCTATTATTGACGCGCTTAGCCGAATAAATGATCAAACTATCAAAGTCCCCTATCAGGTTCATTATTACAAATGGATGCACGAAAAAGATACGTTTGAAAGAGCGCATATTGCTCGTTTTTTAGCGGAAGGATTTTATATGTCTATTATCGCTTTTATCCTGCTCATCTTTTGGGTTTTTCGTGATATGGGAACACCGCCCAAGGAAGTCTTTATTGGTATCTTTACGATTGGGGCGCTCGGAATGGTGCTCACAACACAAATTCGAAAAATAAATCGAAAATGAAGTACTTATTAGGTCTTTCCATAATGGCTATTTTTGCCATAGCCCTACCAACGGTTAAAACGCAAAAAAATCTTATTATCAAGAGATCTTGCGAAATGATAAAAACAGCTACGGTAAAAGGAAACTCCATGATCCCTCGTCTCAAGGACGGTCAAGCCGTTCGTATCGCTTGGGATTATTATGATTGCCATTCTTTTCAAAGAGAGGATATTGTCGTTGTTTTTTTTCCCTCACAAGAACATCCCTTTATAAAAACCTTATACGGATTACCCGGCGACAAAATAACTTTCAATAAGGGTAAACTTGCTATAAACAATAAAGTCCTTAAAAATTCAATGGAGGACATCTTCACTTTTGATCGATTTGAAATCCAGCAAATCAAAAAAGCTCTAAATGAAGAACAAAAAATAAAACCAAATAATTTTATTATTTTAGGCGATAATATTTTTAATAAGTTTTCTTCGCGTAAGTTTGGACCGGTTTTTCAGGATCAAATAGTCGGAAAAGTCCTTGAGAAAAATCTGATAAATTAGTAAAACTTTCTCTGATAAATAAAAAAGTGGATAGTTCATAATAAACCACCCACTTTTTTTAGAAAAATTTTCAAATTATTAGGAAAGCGTTTTAATGAAAGTGTTAAGTATGTACTCAATGGCTTTCATAGCGTCATCGTTTCCCGGTATTAAATAATCAATGCCCGTTGGATTAGCATTCGCATCAGCCAAGGCCACCGTTGTAATCTTTGCCACATTGGCTTCATCAATCGCGATTCGGTCGGTTACAGCATCTAAAACAATAACCGCATCTGGACGCTTTCGCATTTCGGCTACTCCGTGGTAACTAGCGTCTAACTTATCCAGGTCTTTTTTAAATTTAGCCACTTCTTTTTTTGTGTACTTATTAATACTACCCGATTCAAATTGTTGTTTTAGATCGAGGTAATAATCTACTCGTTTTCTAAGTTCTTTGAAGTTTGTTAGTAACCCTGGTGTCCATTTCTTGTCTACTAAGAAGTGACCTTTAGGCGCTACTAATTTCTGAATAAGAAGCGCTGTCTGAGGCTTTGTGCCAACGAAAAGTACTTTTTTATTTTGCAACTTCAAAGCGGCTAAAAAAGCACTAACTTTTTCAATAGCTTCGGCGGTTTTTTCAAGATCAAAAGTCCAAATACCGTTTACTTTTTCGTAAAGGTATGGTTTCATTTTTGGATTCCATCGTTCAGATTGATGTCCAACATGAATAAGATTTACAAAGAGTGTTTTTGGGTCAACGGTTGCCATTTTTTTAGTTTTTAAGAAATAATGTAGTGGAAAGAATCTTGTATAAAGAATCTTCGGATTTTTATGCCGCCCTTAACGCAGGTTGGCAAAATAGCCAACAGATTCTACTTAATTCAAAGCCTAATGGCAACTATTTTGTTTGATTATTACTCAATTCTGTGATATCATAAACAGAAATATAAAAATGATTACTTAACACCAATACAAAAAATGGATTTTGAAAAAATTATCGAATACGCCCTAGAAAAAGATGTTTCTGATATTCATCTTACGCCTAATCTGCCTATCTTCATCAGAAGGAATGGCGCTATGGAGACCATTGGAGAGGTTATTAAAAAAGAAATGATCAATAACCTGCTCATTAAAATTATCTCTAAAGGTCAGCAAGAAAAACTTCAAAAAAGACGACAATTAGATTTCTTATTTACTTCTGATAATGGACACCGTTTACGAGGGAATGCCTTTTTTTCCCATGATGGTATCGCTATTTCTTTCCGAATTATTCAGAATAAAATCCGATCACTTGAGTCCCTGGGATTTCCTGAATTTGTACGAGATGCCGTTGTCAATGCCAAACAAGGGCTTGTCCTCGTGGTTGGACCCACTGGACAGGGAAAGTCCACAACCCTAGCGGCTATCCTACAAGAACGAACCAAGGATAAAGCTGAACATTTACTGATGCTCGAAGATCCTATCGAGTATATTTTACCCGTCGGAAAAAGTATTGTTCAGCAGCGGGAAGTTGGACGAGATCTTATCAGTTACAAAGAGGGTCTTATGGGGGCTATGCGGGAAGATCCGGATGTTCTCATGGTCGGAGAACTACGCGAACCAAGTTCTATTGCCGAAACGCTAACCATGGCGGAAACAGGGCATCTTGTTTTTAGTACCCTTCATACCAATGGAGCGGTTCAGACTATTACCCGACTTCTCAATAGCTTCGGATCAGAACAACGACCACAAGTCCAAAGTCAGCTGGCCAATAGTCTTTCTATGGTGATTTCACAAAGACTTATTCCACGAGCGGATGGACAAGGCCGAGCACTAGCTTATGAAATATTTACCATGAATTATGCGATTGCTAACTATATTCGTCAGGATAAAATTTTCCAAATACCAAATACTATTCAGGCCGATTCCTCAGGAAAAATGGTTCAACTAGAACAATCACTTGTCGGCCTTGTTATGGCCAATCAAATTACCAAGGAAACCGCTATTGAATACGCTCGAGACAAAGCCCAGCTAAAATCGCTACTTGAGTTTAATAATGTAGCCTAACTGTTTTTAATAATAAATAAACATGGACTTTGAAAAAGTTTTAAACTACGCCGTAGAAAATAATATTTCAGATATTCATATTTCGCCTAATTTACCTATTTTTTTCCGATTATATGGTGATCTTGAATTTGTTGGAAGCAAGATAGCTCCCAACGATATACAACTGATTTCTCAACAAATACTTTCACTGGATCAACAAGAGCAACTTCTGGTAAAAAAAAGTGTTGATTTTGCGCATACATCAAAAGCTAAACATCGATTTAGAGGTAATTTTTATCGAACAAGAAAAGGGCTAACCTTGGCCCTAAGACTTATTCCGGATGTTATCCCTGAATTTGAAACCCTTGGATTGCCACTCTCAGTTCTTAAAGACATTATGGGACTTCAAAATGGATTAGTACTTATTGTTGGGGCTACCGGACACGGAAAATCAACAACACTCGCCTCTGTTATCAAACATCGTGCTACAAAAAAAGCTGAACATATTATTACGCTCGAAGATCCAATAGAATTTTTGATTGATTCTGACCAAAGTGTTATTCATCAGCGAGCTCTTGGTGATGATATTATTTCTTTTGGACACGGTCTTGAATCCGCTTTAAGAGAAGATCCTGATGTCTTACTGGTAGGAGAAATGCGTGACCTCGATACTATCACAGCCGCACTTGCGGCAGCTGAAACGGGTCATATCGTATTTTCGACACTCCATACAAATAATGCGCCAGAAACCATAAACAGAATCATTGATGCCTTTCCTGTAGATAAGCAATCTCAGATCAGAACGCAACTCGCAACAACCCTAAGGATGGTCGTCTCCCAAAAACTACTACCACAGGCTAACGGTAAAGGACGTGTCCTTGCCTATGAACTTATGAAGGTAAATTATGCTATAAAAAATCATATTCGAAGGAATAGTGTTCACCAAATAAATAATGCTATTCAAATAACCGATGATGCTGGTATGGTGCTTTTTGATCACTCCTTAGCCGAACTCCTTATATCCGGTAAAATCACCGAAAAAGTAGCCTTTAACAATGCTGTATCAGTTGGTCAAATAAAGTCTCTATTAGCGCTCCATCGGTCAAGCGTAACGGAATCTTAATCATTCATAAAATAATCCGTGGTTTTATAATTTTCTTGGGGACATTCAACAACCATTTACAAAAAGTTAACTTTTTCTTTGTAGTCTTTCATATCTTTATTTAAATCTAAATATACGAGCTTTTTATTATCATTTATTTGTAATAAGCGCCCATCACACTGTATCCGTATAGAACCTTCTGTAGGACGATGCCCTATCACCCAGGTAGCGGATCGCATTCCTAAATTTTTCAGCGTTTCTGTGAAATTTTTTTCTAATTTTTCTTTTTCAATTTTTCTATTATCACTCCATTTTAAGGTTATGTTTGCCTCCTTTGTTCTTGATTCTATACCTGATTTCGTTAACGAGCTATTCCCCATCGTATGACTAATAACCTTATCATTACCAACAGTTACCATTAACGATAACGCTTCATCCGCTTTATGCATAACCTCGATGAAGTCCTCATCAAAATATTTTTTCATAGCCCCTCGCATATGCTTAGATTCGTCATTGTATTTTATGACATTACCCTGAACATCATCATGATTACCCCGACATAAGGCTACATTGTCCGGATATTTAACCTTAAAATCTAGTATATCCGTAAAAGTATTAAGACTTCTTGCTAATTCCTTTTTCATTAACAGCTCTTTTTGTTTCTTAAATAAGGCAATATTTTCTTTATGTTTTTCTTTAAAACCTGGAGGCGCATCTTTAGCTTCACCCGTTACCCAATGCTTTAGCGTTCTATCGTCTACACTAGCGATTTCAGAGCCTCCATCTTTCTTTATTTTATCCAACAATATTCCAAATTCTGATCGAACAGCCTTACCATTCATATCTCGTTCATAGCGCATCGGTTCCCAAAAAGACATTTCTTCAGAATGAACATAATCACCAACAAAAACAATATTTATTTCATTATTCTTTAGTAAAGATTCTATTGTTTGCGTGTCGCCCTCTGGTACTGACTTTAATAATTGGGGAAGAAAGCTCCCTCGAGCGTGTACATCTGAAACCACTATCGTTCGTCGATTTTCTAAGTGCTCCAATCCATTTTCATTACCTCGTAACTTCTCAAAAGCCTGAAATGATTTTTTATAAAAATCACTTGTTTTTAATTCTACACCAGCTTCTTTAGATACTTCTTGAGTTGAGGGTTTATCGCCTGATTCTTTTTTTTCTGGAATCGGGGCTTTATCTTTATCTAACTCCGGAAGCGCTTCTTTCCTTATTCGATGCCCTAATTTTTCCTCATGAAAAACGGTTTTTATTATTCCATTTTGAAATGCTTGAATATTCTTTTCATTTAAATAGAGAGCCTCATTTCCATAAATATCGCTTTCACGCCCTATCTCGAGTATAAGGTCTCCCCCCGTTCTTTTTATCGCTTTTAAATCACGAAAATAAGAAAAAGGTAAATCCATAAGCAGGCATACATCATAAATACCAGATCGTTCATTACCAAAATCACAATAAA
>JALWQU010000081.1:0-5797 GCA_026982915.1 Candidatus Altimarinota bacterium
TATTAGGGGTTATAAAATAGATACACTTATCCTAATCCCACACTACTAATTTTCCTATTTTTACGCACCCAAAAAGTTACACCTGCCAAACTTTATCACTAGATCCCGATATTCATCGGGATGACGTAGTATTTTTTAAAAAAATTATTTTGAGCATGGTTTCTAGACCCATTTGGTATAAAATGCCGACCATTTAGGACAAAAAGAGAAGTAGGACTAGGTTTAACCGCAAGGGTAAGCCTTTTTTCTTGTTTACTACTATGTCCGAGAATAGGATTTTTATTAAGGGTATTAATTAATAAGCTCCTAAATAGGCTTCACTTATTCTTTCTTATGGTAAATAAGGGAAATACTGAGTAAGGCTAATCCAAGGGCAAAGAAGGCGAGTATCCTCGTGGGACCGTCCCATCCCCAAAGGTCAATAAGGTAAAGCTTCGCGATAATAGCGATAAAAATACCCATACCAAAATACCTGAAATGCGTCCATGATTTAATCTGTCCAAGAGAGAAAAGAAATCCACCCCAAAACATCCAGAAAATAGTTCTAGTTGGCTCATTTAAATTTTCTGCTCCGAAGATAAGCACGGTTGCCGTAGCGAGTCCTAAAAGTATTATCGTGGCAACTCTTTGCACTATCGGCTCTGGACGAAGGCCTTTTTCATCCAAAAAGAAGGTCGTAAGAATCAGGGCTTTACCGCCTAAAAGTAAGGCTAAAATGAGTTGACTATCGATGAGTTGATTATGATCGAAACGTGACCAAGCCAGTAAAGACGTAATACCGATAAAAATAACACCGGCTATACGTGAGTAATTATTGCGTGTTATGAGGACTGAATAAGCAAGACCAACGGCCCAAATAACCGGAATGATAAAGGATGGGAAATCAGTATTAATAAGCTTTGGTAGTCGATCGAAACTCCAGAATAAAATTTCAGAAGAAGTTAGGATTATACCGATAGCCGCCCATATTTTTTGCCACACATATTTTGCCTCAGAGAGGGTGTAAAAAGTGACGGCAATCGTAGCAATAATAGAGATGGTACTCTCCAAAAAGGATTCAATCTGGAAGACATAGATAAAAGCCATCATGATCGCTATTCGGCTGAAAACCTTGAAGATCAGTTCATTAGTGGCTCGTCCTGCAAAACAAAAAAGAGCACCTTCTATTGATAGAAGTAAGGTTAAGATAAAACTTTTTTCAGATCCAATTTCCCAAATAGTGGCAAAAATAATAGAAATCAAGGTAGCGGATAAGGCAATTTTTTGGAAGATATCGAGTTTTTTGTGTTTAAATAACTCCGATAAAAAGAAGAACCCAAAACCTTGAGCCAAAACAAAGAAACCAAAGTGGTCCCATGACTGATTATCGAAGACATTGTAGCCATGAATATTAGCGATAAAAATAGCGGCAATAAAAAGAAGTACTTCAAAGGTATCAATAGTGGTTAAGGTTGGTGAAGAAGTATTTTTAGTCATTAAATTTCGTATAATACCACCACTTCCGAGTAATATGGATAATCCATAGGTAAAGGTTAAAAATAATAGGGGGGTTATCTGGTCCCAGTTATGCTTAGACTCGGTCATCATGATAAAAATGCCGATAAGATAAGCCATGATACCCATAAAAAGAAAACCCAGTATTTCTGGCCATTTTTTGTAAAGAGAAATCGTAAAACCCGCACCAGCTAATAAGGAAAGATAGGCGAGTAGACCTACGGGGTTATCGTTTCCGTTGACACCCATGGGCATGAGAATACCCGCAATAATTGTAAAGCTAGCAAGAAATCGAGAGTTATACTGTAACGATAAACCGATTCCTACACCAATAATGGAAAAGTAAGACCAAAAGGCTTGTTGACTCGTAAGAATAGGATTCTCGAGTGTTGGGAAATCATAATTTCGAGCTAAATAAACGGTAACGAGTAGTCCGGCAATACCGGTAGCCGAAATCTTATCGAAAAAGGATGGATAGCGTGGTCGTAAAAATTCACCGATACCTAAGATTATAAGGGCGTATAAGATACCAATGGCAATTCGACCTTTGGGACCAATCATGGCGCTTGAAAAGGCGTACTCGGTAAAGAATCCTACCGTTAAAACAAGGGATAAGGCGCCGAGTATGGCGAATAATTGCCCCCCTAAAAAGGACTCAAGATGAAAGGCTTTTTCCGGGGTTTTCTTTATGGAAGCTACGGAAGGCTTAAGCGTGTTTTTGGCTTTTATGGTGGTTGACTCCCAAGGGAAGAAGTCATCCTCTTGTATATTTGTAGGTGGTGTTGAGACTTTTGCTTCTTTGGGTTTATCGGGTTTTTTCTGGGTACTTGTTTTTTTGTTTAGTTTGTGCTGTTTTCTCAGGTAAGTCATAAGCGCGTCCAAACGATCAATGCGTGAGGCTAAGTTAAAATTCCAAACAACCATACCAACGAGACCGAAAAATAATATAAATTCCATTATTTTAGACTTTAGGGGGATCAATAGCGTGTGGAAAGTAAAAAGACTTGATGTTTTGGGGTGAAATGCTTTTTTATAGAAGCTGGATATTTACCTAATTTTCCTTAAAAAAAACTAGATTTTTTATTTTATTAAGGATAGTTTTAGGCGGTATTTCTAAAAAACAATAAAAAATGAAAAAAAAATGGTTGGCTTTCGTGATTTCAGGATTGATCTTGACGGGGTGTATGGATACGGATGATAAAATTCCGTCAGAATCAACAGAAAAAACCATAAAAGAAGTTGCCACCGAAACCGGTAAATCCTTTGCAGCGGGTGAAACAATAACTATTAATCCTCAAGAAAATATGAAAATTGAAACGACAAAAAACGACAAGCAGGCTACTGAGAAACTTGAAAACCAACAAGTAACCCTTAAAACCAATAAAGGGGATATCGTGGTAGAACTTTACACAAAAGATACGCCGAAAGCCGCGAAGAATTTTTATGAGCTTTCAAAAACAGGGAAATATGATGGAACTATTTTTCACCGTGTGATAAAGGGCTTTATGATACAAGGAGGGGATTATGAAAACTTTAATGGAACTGGCGGGCAAAGTATTTATGGAAAGGAATTTGAAAATGAAATCGTGGATAAATATTCCAATGTACGGGGCGCTCTCGCTATGGCTAACAGAGGGAAAGATACTAATGGATCTCAGTTTTTCATTGTCCATGAAGATGCTACTTATCTAGATGGCAATTATACCGTTTTTGGAAAGGTTATTGAGGGGATGGATGTTGTGGATGCGATCGCGAATACTAAAACAGGGATGAATGATAAACCGCTTGAGGATATTAAGATTGAAAAAGCGATCGTGAAAGAATAGTGAACTAAATACTCTTAGTATAAAGCAATGGCTCATGAACGCGTAAAAAGCGGGCCCCGTAATCAATAGCGATTCGGCTCGCTTTTTGGTTTACGGCTGGTGTCATTCGGCGGTCACCGAGGAATCGCTTGCGACTATGACCAATAAGGATTTTTTCATGCGGTAAAACGCTCCCAAACTTCAAAAGCTCGGTGTTACACTTCATGGTTTTCCCGAAACCAATACCGGGATCAAGGATGATGTTGTCAGGTGCCATACCAGCGCTCACAAGTTCGCTTTTCTTTCGTAAAAGATCTTTGGCAATTTTTGAAACGGATCGTAGATGTCTTTTGTGAACTTCTGTTACGGTCTTTCCGGGGAAATGGTTCACGATACAAATGGTTTTATATTTTACGGCGATATCGATCATTTTAGGGTCTTGAAATCCCGAGACATCATTGATGATAGTGCCGCCGCACTGGCAGAATTTTTCGGCTGTAACGGGGTTTTTGGTATCTAGTGATATTTTTTTAGGATATTTTTTACATAATTTTTCGACTATTATTTTTATCCGTTGCCATTCTGTTTCCGGCGAGATTGCTTGGGCGTTTGGTTTGGTCGATTCTCCCCCGATATCGACGATATCCGCCTCTTGTTCAAATAGTTTATCCGCTTGCATAAGCGCTTTTTGTGCCTCAAGGAATTGTCCGCCATCAGAAAAGGAGTCAGGGGTTATATTGAGAATACCGATGATTTTGTAAGATTGCATATTTTTTCTTATTATTGGTGCAAGAAACTGTTGATAAAATACTCAGAATGCATCAAAAGACCAATATTTGAGATAAGAATACTTTGTTTGATGAAAAGGCTTATTCTGGTCAAAAAGTTACTACGCTTCCAGAATCTAAAAAAACTTGACAAATACAAACTCACATGTAGTTTGTGTGTGATTTAATTATCGATCGATCCATAAAAGTCATCTTTAGATTAGAAAAAATCTGAAAATAAACGATTATCATTTAACCCTAACATAAAATGGCAAAGAAATTAGATCAGATCTGGGGAAAAGGGAAACCATTATTGATTCCTCTTTACCTCCTTGGCCTGTCTGCTTGTGTAACTAAATTGGATTCTGTTAAAGGAGATGTAGATCAAGTCCTAGTGCAAAATCCAAATGGTTTAGAGTTCCTCGTAAAGGCTTGTGATGCGAATGCATGTGAGATAGATACTAAGTTTGATCTCAGTAATTTAAATTCATATAACTTTGATCTTTTTAGTAAACATATAAAAGGAGCATGGAAAATAGTTTCTAAGTCACCTATCGATCTGAATACTTTTGATAATAAAGCAGGAATTTCTTTACTGGAAAGCTTCATAGTAAATGGAAAAGCAGACGAAGTATGGGAAATGGTTTCTAAGTCACCTATCGATCTGAATACTTTTGATAATAAAGTAGGAATTTCTTTACTGAAAAGCTTCATAGTAAATGGAAAAGAAAAAGAAGTATGGGAAATGGTTTCTAAGTCACCTATCAATCTGAATACTTTTGATAATAAAGTAGGAATTTATTTACTGCTAAGCTTCATGGTAAAAGAAAAAGAAGTATTGAAAATGATTTCTAAGACACCTATTAATTTGAGTAATCTTAGTTATTCAGGAAGTGATTTGTTGCAAGGCTTTATAGCAAATGGAAATGGAAAAGAAGTATGGGAAATGATTTCTAAGACACCTATTGATTTAAATAATTTTAGTTATTCAGGGTTTTATTTACTGCGAGACCTTATTGAAAAAAATGGAAAAGCAGACGAAGTATGGGAAATAATTCCTAAGACACCTATTGACTTGAGTAATCTTAGTGAAACAGGGGGTGATTTGTTGCGTTTATTTATTAATAAAAAAGATAATGAACTAAAAACTTTACTCTCTAAAAGTTCAGTTAATGGTAAATTTTCTAAAGGAGCTCATAAAATCTTTTATTATATAACAGCTATAGGGGATTTTGATTTTTGGAAAGATCTTCCTCTTTGCTTGCAATGGGAAAAATCATTGGTGGGACTCTAGGAATACGGGATCAAAAAACCTTACTTTTAAATTATATCATAAAGTAATTTTCCTTTATGAATCATCAGACTTTCCTTTACATATTAATAAAGTTGAGGCAAAATTTGCTCGTTATTTTCTGAGTTTTTAGCGTATGGAATTATTAGATATTATTGGGTATATGGCGAGTGCTTTGGTTGGATTTGCCTTTGTGCCACAGACGATCAAGGTTTGGCGAACGAAATCAGTTGGTGATATTTCTGTTTGGACTTTTTCAATCCTCACGATAGGGACGATTTTATGGCTTGTTTATTCTTTTGCGAGAGCGGATTGGCCCTTGTTTGTGGTTAATATTTTCCTCTTTATCAATCAGACATCGATCCTTACTTGTAAATTTTTATACGACAAAAAATAATGAAAGCGCCTATCATCGTTCTCGAAGGCTTGGATGCCTGTGG
>JALWQU010000081.1:5807-6462 GCA_026982915.1 Candidatus Altimarinota bacterium
TCCACGCAAACAGAAATTTTACTTGAAAATTTAGCGAAACAAAATATTTCCGTTGGCTGGAAACGGTTTCCGGGCTACGAAAAAACTACCGCGGGAAAAAGAATTGCGGCTTATTTGCGTGGAGAAATGGGGGACTTTCATAAGATTGATCCGCGAATGATTGCTTCTTTATACGCAGCGGATCGGTTGGCACAGCTCGAAGAAGTGGAAAAAATGCGTGAAGATTTTGATCTAGTTCTTTTTGATAGAGGCGTGACCTCAAACCTTATTTATACGCCCGCGAGAGCCAAAGACTCAACTGAAGCTCAAGCCCTAAGCGCCTATGTCGAGCAATTGGAATATGATTTATTTGGATTTCCAAAGGCGAGTTTAGTGTTATTTTTAGATGCTTCCTTTGAAGCACGAGCAAAAATCCATGAAGCCAAAGGACGAATGGCGGATTTGCATGAGTCGGATGAAGACTATTTGCAAAAAGTTCGAGAAGTGGCGCTCGATAAATGTGAAAAAGATTTTGTCTGGCAAAAAATATCGGTTGATGCTTTTGGCGAGCTAAAAAGAAGAGAGGTTATTGGTCAGGAAATACTGGCCTTAGTCCTTGAAAAGTTACAGATGAAAAAATAACCCCTGAAGGAAAGTCTGATAAATTAGTAAGTAG
>JALWQU010000082.1 GCA_026982915.1 Candidatus Altimarinota bacterium
GATAAGCTTTTTTTATCTTTTTACGATCAATCTTGATTTTTTTAGCCGTTTTTATGTCTTTTTTAGGATCTTCTTCAGTTTTCTCAATACTTTTTTGTGGTTCGTTGATATTCACATCACCCAAACTTTCTCCCAACGGCACGAGATTAAACCCGACAAGCGGAACATCGCCCCCATCAACCGAATCAAGCCCGTCCTCTTGTCGTAATTCGTTGATCGTTCTCGCTCCAATTCTCGAATCAGATTCACGCTTTTTGAGTAAAAATTCTTTGTCTTTTGGTACGGGATTATCAAACTTTAGGAAAAAATTATCCGTCCCCGAAAAAATCGGTAGTAAGTCAAAATTAAGCATGTCTTCAAACGCCTTCATCCGTGGTAGAACCCCGAATTTTTGGAAAATATAGATCAGACTTTCACCGTTCGCCTTATTTATACCGTCCGACAACCCAATGAGATGCTTCGGCACTCTCAAAACGGCTAAAATCTTCAGCATTGCATCACGATTCAGCTCTACAAAATCCATGTCTTTATTTGATTCTCGCAACTTGTGAATTGAAACTTCACCATCAAGAACCGGAATCTCTTCAAACTGTTGTCGCATCATTTTTTTCCAAGCCCTTTTGAAAGACTTTATAACCCCCAAATCTTTCACGCCATCTTTTAGATTCACGAAATAATCAGGAATCATCCCCCCTTTTGCCAGTTTGGCGTTTTCCTCTTCCGCCGACCGTAGAAACTGATCCGTCCGATCCAGAGGCTTCATCACGCCAACCCCATCAGATATATCTAGTGGTCCAATATTTTTGAAATGAATTATTTCGTCCTTTGGAACATTTTTCTGTCTTCCTCCAATCGTAACTTTGTAGTTTTGAATCAGTCCATCAGTCCCTTTCATAACTTGGACCTGCCCAACACTTAGCGGAAAAACCGTTTTATTATCCTGAACCCACCAAAAACTTTCGCCAGCCAACAAGAAATTCAAAACCGAAAACTTAAAGATCATAAGCTTTGTTATTTTTTGGTCACGGTTAGGCGTTTTTATGAGATCAAGCACCGGATGAAAAAATATTTCCTTTTCGCTTCCGTTTTTCGATCGCCGAAAAAGCCTCAAGGGTGTCGAGGCAATTTCCTCCGCAATAAGTTCCGAAGCCGTGAAGATCCACGGATTAGAGGCATAAGATTGCAATAACTGTGCTTCAGATCTATTCGAGAAAACACTTTTAAACCCCGATAACGATTTCGTTTGTACTTTCCCTTTGTTTTTATAAAAAAATCGAAACATGAAGTCCTTTTAAAAAATGCTTCATTCGCTTGTCTCTCTTTATTTTTAGTATAGCCATTGCTATACTATTTTACAATTTTTTTTATAAAAGATTGTAGGTCGGGCCTGATTCCTTTTTTCCTAAAGCATGCATCATTTCATATCGTACGGCATCAATCCCATGATTAAAAGCATCAATAGGCTTGTTAAGCCTTTTCCCACTTATTGTCTCCTTCCACTTATATTTTTTAAACTCCTTCCTTAGATTTAAAGATCTTTCTGTGATATTTATTTTGTATTGCTTCATAAGGCTAATACCATAGTTAATAGAATCAGGACCTTTAACCGCAGGAATACAATTAAACCCTGCCAACTGGATCTCTTTTATACTTTTAGGTTCAGCAGAATCTGCCACAATATCCTCCGATTCAGTTATATTAAGATCTCGCATATTAGAAATAATATCACTATTTAGTAAGCCTCTTTCATAGATAAGCTCATCTAAATAAATCTCACCATGGCAAATATAAACCGCAATTAAAGCCGTAGGATCATTTGTGAAACCAAAATCAAGACCATTACCAAGTAGTTTTGCCCCCTCTGGTATTTCACTAATGACATTGTGTTCAAAGACGAGACCTTGGATTTTCCCGTACCCACCTAATCCGAAGATCTGCCACAACATTGGATCTTCGTTTTTTAGATATTCTATTTCTTCAACCTCTTCAGAAGATAAAAATGGATTATCTTTGTAGGTAGAAACTATAACATCAACATCCTTTTTTATAACTTTTCTTTTAAGTTCTAAGTCTTGGTTGATCCAAACATCTTCATCATCCGGATTAAAATCGATAAAAGAAATATTTCGTGTCCGAAGATTCATTTGTCGAAACACGCTATATTGTATCTCATCAGCTTCATTAAAATAAGAGATAGCTCTTCTGGGTCCTTTCGATTTATTGTAATTATCCGCCCCAAAAAACTCTACTACTCTGTTGTTGAATTTAAAAAATCTATCAGATTTATTAAACTGGAAAATATTTGATAAAGTTTTCCCTGTCGGTCTTCTGCTCTTTTTCTCAATCAATGGTGTTGTTTCGACTATCTCTTGAAAATCACGAAGGACCGAAGTTCTTATGGTTGTCGTGTGTTGCCGAACAACCGAAGCAATTCCTTTTTGAATACTCTGATTCCGTATATTTCCTGTTGCTAGCCAACTCGCTAAGATCTGACAAGTTGAATAAGTTTTTGTACTCGATGTCCCACCACGATTGATAACAATTTTGTTTCTCGTGTTGTTTATCTTTTGAAAAACATTGGACGATTTAAACTGAGGAACAACGATCATTTTTTTGAATCATTGATAATAATGACTTCAGCACCACCAACCTGTAAGGCTTTATCTTTGGAAGTAATATCGAGTTTATCCCCATACTTTTTCGGCAAAACCTTTGAAGCGTACCATTTCCGAGTATCTACCCGAAGCCTTGACCGTGATATATGCTCGTGATCAGAAACTTCTATAATTTCCCCATTTTGGAGCATTCTATCCTGCCAATCATTCGTTCCATCATCCGCAATTTCAATGATTTCTTCAACCATAGCATCAGCTTGAATTGATTTAGCTTTATTGTATTGCTCCGAAAAATACGTTTTATCTTCATCTAAAAGCCATAAAAAAATAGTAGAAGAGGCGGGAAACCCATCAAGCTTTGCGATCTGCCTTATGGTGTATCCTTCAACTATTTTCTGACATATCTTTTTCGCTAATTCATCAGAATAAGTCGATGGACGACCGACAGGAACATTTTCATTTTCGGTCTTATTATTATTCATACTAAAAGTATAGTATTTACTAGACTTTTTACAAGCCCCCACTTAAAATATATCTGCCTCAAAGGGTTTCATTCGCACCTTTTGAGGCTCTCCTGAAATGAGCGAAAAACACATTGAAAAATCTATAATCCAGTACATATCCCGAATCGGTGGATGGTGTACAAAAGTTCAGAGTGGAAAGCTCTGCATTGGCGGTGATAGAAATGGTGGTCGCAACCGATATTTACACATGGCAGAAGCGGGAACGCCTGATATTTTGGCGTGTATCAAAGGGAAATTTGTCGCCATTGAGGTAAAAAAAGACCTCGAAGAAGTCCGGAAGTGGTTTCGGTATCCGCTGGGAAAACGAGGACAAAAACTAAAGCCGAATAAACGAATGGAAGCTCAAAAACGACAACGAGAAGGGATTTTATACGCTGATGGTATTCATATCGTCTGCGCTAGTATCGAGGAGCTTCAAAGCGACCTGAGACATCTAAAGTTGTATTGACCCTTTAAAATAAGGATATTTGTTGAACCTGTTTTTTGGATTTAAGCCTCCCACCGAACTGAATCATCAAAGTTTCCAAAAAAGAATTCATACCGTCATCCATTGAAGAGATCACATCTAATAAAGCGTATAAAAAAGAGTCTACCGATTCTTCTCTATCCCAAAGATGAATATACTTTTTAATATAATTCATCTTTCTAGTTTCCGCTATATTGTTAAAGCTAAAGGTGTACTGTTTTTTATTCCTGTCGCCTTTATCATTCCAGTACCACCAACAATTAAAGTTTTCATAATTAAGTTTTTTATACCGCAAAAATCCATTATCTACTAAATCCTTACAAAGAGGTTTAAGCTCATCTGAGAAGTTTTTGTCTAGAATTTTTTGAAGGTCTGATATTTTATAGTTCATTTTAATTTTTAAGTAATTTTAAAACTAATACTTTCCAGAAACCCTGTATGAAAATATTTTTTGGCAAATTTTTCATTTGTTAAACTTTCTCTGTCATTTTGCATTTCTTCATAAAGTTTCTTTGATTTATTACATCTAATTGAATGCTCTAAAAGTGATTCGGATGGTTTTCTTCTTGGTGGTTCGTATGGTGATATTCTCATTTTATTTTTTTTGATGCTTGATACTGTTTTTCTATCCCCATTTTTTCCATAAACTTTTTACGCCTCAATAGCCCTGCCTCCATTCTTTCTCCTTGATCTTGGGCTTTTATGAGACTTTTAGAGAAATCATCGTAGGCTGTTTTTATGATCCTTATTCGCTCTTTTGGGTCTGATTCTGTAAGTGAAAGCGTTACCGCGAGAAAATCCCTCATTATAGCCTTGTGATTATAACAAAGTAAATTCTCTTGTGGATTATCGGCTAACTCTGTGGCTATTTTTTGGTACTGACTTTGTAGTTCTTCTTCGGGGTTCATCTTAATTAGTTTTTAGCTTGCTCTAAAATCGTCTGCATGTGATACGCTCTGTAATGCTTAGAAAGTTCTTGAACATACGGACAATCCTTTTTGTTATTTTCTAACGCCATAACCGACAAGGATAGGGCGAGGCGTTTCTTTTCGAGTTCTGGAATCGGTGTTTTTGTTTCGGGTGTCATTTTAATTGGTTATTTAATTTATATAACTATGTGTATAATCGGGTTATACATTATACATTTAGCAGTTCGTCAGAAATCCATGTAAACCCCTGCACCGTCTCGAAAGTTGTAAGTTATGCAACACCCAGCTTCTGATCCGAATCGGTTCTTGAGAATCACAAGATTACGCTCGAATAATCCATTGGACTCAAATCCCGGTTGCTTGCTGTAAAATATCCTTTTCTGATCTTGCTCAAGTTTATGATCTCGCCTGATGTAAAGAAATACATCCGACATCGCGAACAGATCCCCTCCGCCCTTGGCATTCACAACCGTTGTGTCACTGTTCTCACTCGCAACCGATACCTGCGAAAGCAGTAGCACGGGTATTTGAGACTCTCGGCAAAACTGCTGAATATTTTGAGCGAGCCGTTGCATTCGTTCGTATTCATTTCGACCTTCCGTATGAACAATCTGTGCAAAATCTACAATGATCACATCCGGCTCTCGTTGCATCGCGTCAAACTCAATCGCCCCCCAAGACCTTATCCCATTCACGATTTTCAGCTGATTGTTCCACTCGTAATGCAGTCGGTCGATCGACTCCTTTTTTGACTTCATAATCCGTTCAAACATCTCATAGACACGCCAAGCGTCCATTTCAAGCGAATAGAAAACAACCTTCTTTTTTTGAATCAGAAACTGACGAGCCATCTGCATCGCCATAGTCGTCTTTCCTGACCCCGAATACGCGTTAACGATCCAAAAACTTCCTGCCTGAACACCCTTTGTCTTGTTGTCGATCATCTTGTTGCCCGTCTTGATACCAACAGCACTCATTCGCTCACAATACTCTTCGTAGAGTTCTGTCATATTCTTCGTTTTGACCTCATTTTTGACCGATTTCCGAAGATCCACGAGCGTTTTTGAGACGATCTCGTCAAGTGAATCAGTCGAAGGATTTATCGCCTGAAGTTGACGCCCTATTTTCTGTAAATTTTCTAGCCCGTTCCGGTCCTTAAGTTTCTCGACATAATACTTGAGATGCGTTGGCGTTGGTACGAGATTCTGCATTTCCGCAAACGCTTCAGGACCATAAACGCCAATATTTCTCTCAGAAGCCGTTACGAGATCAATCGTGATCCCTTCTTGCTTCATTTTCTCAAAACTTTCCCAAACTTGCTTGTTTTTCGGGTCGTGAAAGTCTTCCACGCAAAGGTCGGGTAGCTGTTTCCCGTTCCCCAGTAGCACGCAACCGATTATTGATTTTTCTATCATGGTTATTCGGTTACAAAAAATTTATTACCTGCCCCACTAGGGCTTTTGGGGTCATTGACCTGATTGAGATAGCTCTCGAATTTTGAACCAAAAAGAGTCTCTGGCCGTAAAAACGAGTTCATCTTCGGGTCGCCAACCCATTCCCGTGTTTTTGTCTCGATTACCTTTTTAAAATCATCGAGAGAAAACCCTTCGTTAAGCCTAGCGGTAATCTTACGCTTCGTAATCTCACTGGAATGTTTAAAGTTTTTCCCGGTTTTTTGGTTTAGGTGCCCGACAATAGTTTTTATTGTTTTTAATTTTTTATAATTCTTTTCTTTTGTATCGGGTACTGATCCGCTACTGTTCACTTTTTGGTCATTTTTGCGGACAAAATAATTTTCTATTTTGTAACTATTCAGTCCCAAATATAGGACAATGAGAATTTTTATCAAATAAACAGGTCAGCGCTTCAGATCCTGTAACTCCATTTTTCTTGCAAGTAGCCAAATAAGA
>JALWQU010000083.1:0-923 GCA_026982915.1 Candidatus Altimarinota bacterium
CCGGTTTATTACGCTTTCTAATGGTGACTTTACTTTACCTAAAAACAGTTTTCGAACCCTTGAGAAAAAGTTAGCGTCCTTACAGAGGAAGTTATCTAAAAAACAAAAGGGTTCAAGTAACTGGTATAAACTCAAGAAGAAGATTGCGAAATTATCTCACCACATTGCAAATGTCCGCAAAGACTTTTTGCACAAGCTTTCTACCAAACTGAGCAAAACCCACGCTCTGATTGTGGTAGAAGACTTGAAGGTGAGAAATATGTCGAAATCCGCTAAAGGCACCAAACAAAAGCCTGGGAAAAATGTTAAAGCCAAATCGGGTTTAAACAAATCCATTTTAGACCAAGGCTGGAGTATGTTTGTGCAGATGCTTGAGTATAAGCTTAGATGGCAAGGTGGTGAGTTATTGAAGGTAGACCCAAAGTACACCTCTCAAACCTGTCCACATTGTCATCATATTTCAAAAGAAAACCGAAAAACCCAAAGTGTTTTTAAGTGTACGAAATGTGGATATAAAGCCAATGCAGACCATGTAGGGGCTTTAAATATCCTCGAGCGGGGACACCGCTTGTTAGCCTGTGGAGTGAGCACATTAGTGAACACTATGAAGCAGGAACCAGTACTTAACGAAAGCGTCGAGTATAAGTTAAGTACACCAGCCTAGCTGGAATCCCGCTCCTTTAGGGGTGGGAGGATGTCAAATTAATAATCTTGTGAAATATATCTATTTTTATTGTCTCAAGATTTTCAATATAATCGTAATCATCAATTAACATAACATTCTCCTTATATCGATTATTCTTCTTACATCGTTTTTTAAAAATACACATAACTTCACATCCCCCTATAATAATAGTCATACTTAAGACTGGTTTGAAAACCAATGATTTATAATTATGACTGAGTTTACAACTAGGAGAGAA
>JALWQU010000083.1:933-1545 GCA_026982915.1 Candidatus Altimarinota bacterium
TTAAAAATGAGCTAGCCTTTCCATTTAATTATGGGAAAGGAAAGGGCAAATTTAGTTCACACTATTCCATTGAAGATGTCATCGAAATGGGATGGATTGAATACAACAAAGAACAAAGTTAAAAAAGGAGAGTAACATGGGTCTTGATATGTACTTTGAAAAAACAAATAAAAAAATCCCACAAAAATTAATTGATAAGTATTATCAACTAATGGGGGAGTTTAAAGCCGAAGAAGCACACAAAGTGCTAAAAGAGGCTGAATTTGATATTTTAGAAAAAGAGAATATCAAATACTATCGAAAACATAACCGTTTACATGGATTTATGTTGGAAATGTTTTTCAAAAAAATTGGCATGAATGAAGATAAACTAAAAAACTTGCTTCAAAACAAATCTCCAGAAGAGCAAATGGGGGTGATTAACAGCATTGAAGACATATTCAATTGTGAATTTTTATTCATTGATATAGAAATTTTTGAAGAACTTAAGGAGGTAATTGCTAATAAAATGCTTCCAAAAACCCAAGGGTTCTTCTTCGGCGGCGATTCATATTATGAATATGATCAAGGCCTAGAACAGGAGGACCTACAGCTTCTCTCAGAATTAGAATC
>JALWQU010000084.1 GCA_026982915.1 Candidatus Altimarinota bacterium
GTGGGATGGGGCTGAAACTTTTTGTAGAATCCGGTCTTATTTGGCTACTTGCAAGAAAAATGGGGTTACGGCTTCTCAAGCGCTGACCTGTTTATTTGATAAAAATTCTCATTGTCCTATATTTGGGGCTGAATAGTTACCAATATTTTAACCTATGATCAAGCATTGAAAAAATTAACAGATAGCCCTAAAATTCCAAATAACCTAATACCAACTATACTAAAAACCTTAGGATTGACTGATAATGAGACAACGGATATCCCTTTAACTAAGAATACTCAGGCTGAAGTGGGACAAATCATGCGTTACGAAAAAATATGTGACCCAAATAATAAAAACTATAATTATGCACTTTATTGCACCAATGATGGATTCCAATTAGTTGGTGCCAAAATAATGACAGATGAGATGAAAAAGATATCAGAATCTAACATTCTTCGTGGCATAAGCACTCATGATCAGGTATCTAAACCAGTATATATTGCGGATAAGGCGAACAAAAGGATTGTTTTATCCTATTGGGATAAACGATATGAAGTAAGAAAAGGCGGCCATACCACGTTGTTAATATCCGCTAATACAGAAGAAAAATATGAGTATTTAAAGAAAAATGCAAAAACATTACTCAATAAATTAATGTGTGATAAATTCTCTAAGTACAAAATACCAGAATTGGAGTCTTCTTAGGATATTACGAGCACGCCTCCACCATCTGTCGAAAATGATCACCTCGGGCTTGATAATTGGCATACTGGTCAAAACTTTTCCCACCAGGTGAAAACAAAACAACCTTCTCCTTTTGGGGGATTTTAGTCATAAATGCCATCATAGACTCAAAATTATCAAAAATTTCATACCGATCAAAATTCGATTTCTCTGCGGATTTTTCAAAAAACGGCAAAATAGGTGAGTCAGTTATCAAGATCTTTCCGACAAAAGTTTCTTGTCCTAAAACCTTCATCAAGTTGTCAAAATTTCCGCCGCAGAAGTTCCCCCAAGACAGAGATACCCCAGATCAGAACCAAAAAAATCTACCGACCCCATCACCGCTTCCGCCGCTGTCGCAATCGAGTCGTTGTAAAAAGACATGCCCAGTTTCGTCCCGATAAATTCCATCCGATGCGGTAACCCGACAAAAGATTCAGCCACTTTTTTGAGGATTTCGTCTGTATTTTTTATCTTCAGGATATCGCCCACGGATTTCACCAGTCCAAAATTCTGACAAAAATGAGGCATTCGAAAAATTGATTTTGTGGGAAAATAGTCTTTTGGTAAAGCAGGGGTCATAATCGTTCGATTTTTTTGAGGACAAATCTTACCAAGATCCGACAAAGACGCTCAAACTTCTGGAAGTATCAAAAAATCATCGTCTTGCTGAAACGCCCAGCAGTTAGATTTTGCGGCTAAATAATTTTTTTCTGATCCGTGTCGATCCAGATGTTCGGGGAAAAAACTTAAAAACAGCGTTATATGCGGTGATTTTTGTAAATATTCCGCCTGAAAACTCGATATTTCCGCCACAAGAT
>JALWQU010000085.1 GCA_026982915.1 Candidatus Altimarinota bacterium
GGTTAAAATCAGGCGTTCCTGCTGATTGATAAAATTCTTCAATCGAACAGCACTGATTTTTGGCCGCGGAAATATGACTCAAAACCGCTCGTGGTTTCACCTCTTTTGTCGCAATCCCGACCTCTTGCATGATAAGTTTTATGAGTTTCTGGGAGTCGTCACTATCAAGAATAACAAAGTTGGCCGTAAGTCCGCACGCCAACGATTCGATTTCTTTTCGCAGGATACGCACGCAAATCGAGTGAAAAGTCCCCACGGTCGGTTTTCCGCCAAAAATATCACCGCCCGAGTCGGTTATTTTTTCGATTCGATTCGCCATCTCCTTCGCGGCTTTGTTCGTAAAGGTTACCGCCAAAATACTAGCTGGAGGAACGCCCTGAGCGATCAAATTGGCCACCCGATGTGTCAAAACACGCGTCTTTCCGCTCCCTGCTCCCGCTAGCACAAGCAGTGGTCCTTCTAGGCAAGAAACTGCCTCATGTTGCGGCGGGTTTAAACCGTCTAAAATAGGATTTGGCATCACAATTTTTTTTTAAATTATGAGCATAGTAATCAATGACGGCTAAATTTACTATTTTTGTTTTCCAGAAAATTATTTCACGACTACAATAAAGACCATAATGGCGAAAAAAAATACTAATTTTATCTGTACAGATTGTGGGAATAATTTTCCCCAATGGAACGGGAAATGTCCTACCTGCGGAGCGTTTAACACGATCAAGGAGTTCAAAGAAGCCGCCCTGCAAGATCACAAAAAAAATATTCAGGGGCAAGACCTCCGACAAACAAAAACAGAAGACGACCAAATGCCTAAAGTACAACGCATCTTGACCGGCATAAGCGAGGTTGATCGTGTCTTGGGAAATGGATTCTTCCCCGGTTCGGTCGTGCTTTTTGGGGGGCAACCTGGTATTGGAAAATCTACTCTAGCGCTCCAAATTTTTGCCAAAATCGAAACAACTAAAGTGGCTTTTTATTTTTCGGGGGAGGAAAGTGTCGGTCAGGTACAAAACCGAAAACAACGCATTACGACAACCAACAAAGAAGATGTTGTCAATATTTTTTCGACTAACTCACTGGAAGATATCATTAGCACGGTTACTCGTCATAGACCCGATTTTATCGTCATTGATTCTATTCAAATGGTCGGTCTTTCAGGGTCAAGTTTTGGCTCTATGTCTCAAATACGAGAAAATGCCGAAGTTCTGGTCAAGCTCGCCAAGGCGACAGAAACGGTCATCTTACTTATCGGGCATGTTACTAAGGCGGACGAAATAGCCGGCCCAAAAGTATTGGAACATTTAGTGGATACGGTTTTGTATTTGGAGGGAGAAAAAAATTCGGAGATCAGATTGCTTCGTTCGCCCAAAAATCGGTTTGGATCAACCATGGAAATAGGGGTTTTTGACATGCAATCACAAGGATTACAGGAACTAAAAAATCCTTCTGAATATTTCTTGGCAGAACGAGCCAAAGACGCTTTTGGTAATGCTATATGTGTTGTTCGTGAAGGGGTGCGTAATTTTCTCATGGAGGTGCAGATTCTCACCGTGAAAACAAATTTTGGGAATCCTCGTCGAACGGCCTCGGGGATTGCTATGTCAAAGTTTCATCTACTCCTCGCGGTTATTTCCAAGTTCACGCCCTTTAAATGCCATGAATACGATGCTTATTGTAATGTTGTAGGAGGATTTCGGATCCAGGATCCAGCGGCTGATCTTGCTATTTGTGCGGCTATTCTCAGCTCTCGTGCGGAAAAAGAGATTCTGGCCGATACGGTTATTTTTGGAGAAGTAGGACTTTCTGGTGAAGTTCGTCGTGTCCCCAATATCGATACTCGACTCACGGAAATTGCCAAACTGGGGTTTAAAAAGGTTATCTGCCCGCCTATTCCCAAAGGACAAAAAGTCCCACCAGACCTAACGATTCAGTCTATAAAAAGCGTCTCTGAACTGGCAAGAATTATTTTGAGGAAAGGGTAAAAAGGTATTCACCAAAAAAATCGCTGATGAAGTACAAACTACTAAGCGGTTTTTTTGTAGACGAAGATTGAATGGAGGTTTTGTAGTTTACCTCGAAAGAGGTAAACGGAAGAAATGTAGTTTGATCTGAGGACCCTCCCCAAAGCCGTCAGATTTCACCACCATATTCAGTTTGGTAATAGCAAAACCGATATACACTAATTACGGGTATAAACCCCGCCATTTAGTTCTAAAAAGTCTTAAGTTTTCCTGACAAAAAATCCATAATGGTAGTCTGGTTGGGAGGTTTGGGAGATTTTCTGTGAACGACATTTACAGGAATGATAGTTCGAATAAAAATAAGAAAAGAGTGAGAATTAGCCGTCCTAGTGTAGGTTCTTTGGAATTTTAGGTAAGCATTGCAAATTTGTACAATAGCCTGCTTAGCTATTTTTTTGGTGTGGTAGGAGGTACAATGCAATTTGCTTTTCTCACTCTTTTGATTAAAAGATTATAAACAGGTTCTTATTAATATTTATTCAAAATAAGCCAAGAATTCTTCTTTTGATATATTTTCTTTTGTCAGTAAATCAGCGGATATTTGTTTCAATAAGGGCCTATGCGTTGTCAAAATATCAACACACCGATCTTCCGCTTCTAATACTAATTTTTGTACTTCAATATCAATAATTCGGGCCGTTTCTTCTGAAAATTCTTTCCCTGACTCAAAATCAATCCCCGCAAACCCCCTATTTCGCTTGTTAAAAACAACGGGCCCTATTTTTTGAGCATCACCCATTCCGTAAGTCATCACCATCGATCTAGCAATAGCGGTAATCCGCTCTAGGTCATTAGAAGCACCCGTTGTCGTTTGCCCAAACATAAGTCGCTCCGCAATACGCCCCCCATGAAGCGAAACCATCTCATCTTTCATCTTTGCCTCAGAATTCAAATAGGTGTCTTCCTCTGGTAAAAACCAAGTCACTCCCAAGGCGCCTCCTCGAGAGACAATGGAAATTTTATGAACCGGTTCGCAGTTTTTGGTAAAATGCCCCGATAACGCATGACCAACTTCATGATGCGCGATAATAGCGCGCTCTTTATCCGTAATACGCCTTGATTTACGAGCGGCCCCGATGGAAACCTTTTCAACCGCATCATCAAGATTTTCTTGCGAAATAGTTTTTCGTCGTGCCTTAACCGAAGCAATCGCCGCTTCGTTCAGAATATTTTCGAGATCCGCTCCAGAAAAACCAACGGTCTTGGAGGCAATAGCCTTTAGGTCAACATCCTTGGCTAATTTCTTATTCTTTACATGTACCTTTAGTATTTTTGTCCTCGCCTCCATATCGGGCAAATCAATCTGTACTCGCCGATCAAACCGCCCCGGTCGTAGCAAAGCTTTATCCAGCACATCAGGACGATTGGTCGCCGCAATAACAATCACGGCACTTTCTGATTCAAATCCATCCATTTCTGTCAAAATCTGATTAAGCGTTTGCTCTCGTTCATCATGCCCGCCACCAGAACCACCGCCTCGTTGCTTCCCGATCGCGTCTATCTCATCAATAAAAATAATGGCAGGAGCGTTCCGTTTGGCTGTCTTGAAAAGATCTCGCACACGACTTGCCCCAACCCCTACAAACATTTCTACAAATTCTGATCCCGAAACCGAAAAGAAAGGTACATCCGCCTCTCCTGCGATCGCCCGAGCCATCATCGTTTTCCCTGTACCAGGAGCCCCTACCATAAGAATACCCTTGGGAATTTTAGCACCAGCTTTTTGATATTTTTTAGGATTTTTGAGAAAATCCACTAATTCCATCGTATCTTCCTTGGCTTCTTCCGCCCCCGCAATATCTGCAAATTTTGTGGCGTGTTTTTCCTTGTTATAAGTCTTCGCCTTTGACTTACCAAACCCGAAAGGTCCGCTATCACCCATATTTCCCGCTTTTCTAGAAAGAAAAACTAAAAGCATAATAAGTAATAAAAACGGAGCAATTCCGATCAATAAACTCCTCCAAAAGTCTTGGCTAGAATTATCCTTTACCTCTACCTCAGTTTTTATAGAGGGGTCATTGAGTCCCAAATCCTTGACCGTTGCCCCTTCCTCTTTAATAGCCTGATAAAGCTTTCCTTCCTTATCCTTGGCCTGAATTTTTTGCCCGTTAATAATCTCAATAGACTCAAATTTATTCGCTCTATACTTTGTTAGCAATTCCGAAATAGCAATTGACTCAAACTTTTTTTCGCCCAAAACCTTATCGAGCGTCCCTCCTTGGAAAAAGGTTAATCCCGCCAGTACGAGTGCGACAATGAAAAGATAATGAAATGGACTTTTTTTATTCGGAAGATTTTTAGGGGCTGGTTTCATAGCAATATAAATTTAAGTTCACCCCCTAATCCTATAAATTTCAATATATCTGTCTACCGCTTTATTCTTAAAAATACTTCACTACTTTCTCCTTAAACAAAACTATCCGGAATCGGAAAAGTTTCCGCCAAGACTTTTACTTTCACTCGAATACGATCTTTTACCGCTGTATTCTCTCGATTGATAATAGCCTCAATCATTAACTCGGCAACCCTTGTGGATTCGGCTTCTTTTAGCCCTCTTGTCGTAATGGCGGGCGTTCCAAATCGAATCCCCGAAGGATCAAACATGGTTCGTGTTTCCCCGGCAATAGAGTTTTTATTAAGCGTGATACCGACTTCATCCAGAACGGTCTCCGCTTCCTGTCCCGTAACACCAATAGATCCATAAACATCGGCCAACAATAAATGATTACTCGTTCCCCCTCCAAGAAGCCGAATGCCTTTGTCGAGAAAGACCTTTTCCATAGCCTTCGCATTTTTGAGTATTTGTTGGGCATAGTCCTGAAAAGCCGGCGTAAGCGCTTCTTTGAAAGCCACGGCTTTCGCCGCAATCGAGTGCATATGCGGTCCACCTTGTAACCCCGGAAAAATAGATTTATCAATTTTTTTCGCTAGTTCTTCGCTTTCTCGGATTAAAATTATCCCCCCTCGTGGTCCACGAAGGGTTTTATGCGTTGTTGAGGTGATAATATCAAACCCATAATCAAAAGGATTTTTAACGGCCTTCCCCGCAATAAGCCCGGCAATATGTGCCATATCCGCCATCGTATACGCGCCCACTTCTCGGGCGATATCGACAAACTTTTGATAATCAAGTTCTCGAGAATAAGCCGAAAAACCCGCCAGAATAAGCTTTGGTTTTTCTCGAAGAGCGACTTCTCGTAGCTCTTCATAGTCAATTTCTCCCGTATCGGGATTTTTCATATGATAACGCACAAAGTTAAAACTTTTGGTAATATGCGTTACGGGGTGTCCGTGCGTAAGATGTCCCCCATGGCTCAAATCCATACCAAGAATCGTATCGCCCGCCTCACAAAGCGCGAAATACGCCCCAATATTTGCCGGCGCTCCAGAATGAGGCTGAACATTAGCGTACTTACAATCGAAGAGTTTACAGGCTCGATCAATGGCGATTGTCTCAATCGTATCGGTAAAATCTTGTCCTCCATAGTACCTAGCCCCTGGATAACCTTCGGAATATTTATTAGTAAAAACCGACCCCAAAGCCTCATGACAGGCCTGTGAAATATAGTTTTCAGACGGAACAAGCTCAAGCCCTGTAGCTTCTCGGTTTTCTTCCCCACGGACAGCCTCTGCCATCTTAGGATCTTGTTTTTGCATGTACGGAAGTGATTGTGCGGTAGACATTTTTTTAGAGATTAGAGGTTTATAAAGACTGATAAATCCAAATAGAATCTACACTTCTTTTCGCCCTTTTCCCGACCGACGCCGTAGATATATTTTCATCATAGGAAAGTCTGATAAATTCAGCCGATCAAGAAATTATAGTATTTTTAATGAAATTTCAACGAATAAATCTTTTTTGATAATTCTTTATCGGAAAGGATTTTGAGTTTAAATTTAATAAAAAGACGAATTTCTTAGACTGCTTCTAGGTTTATCTTAAGCACTACTTATTAATTTATCAAGATTTAGTCTTGTAAAATCGAAAATGAAGGGTAATTCCCAAAAACCTGTGCTAGGAAAAAATCTTGGCTAAACGGAAATGGAAGAACTGACGATTATGAATACCAAAATTAGAAGCTACAAAACGTTGAATTTTAGCATTAAGAGATTCGGCAAAAGCATTTGTATGGCCTTCGTAAAAATACTCTAGAATGGATGATTGGTTACTAAAAAGTCTTAAGTTTTCCGGACAAAAAATCTAGCATAGTAGTCTGGTTGGGAGGTTTGGGAGATTTTCTGTGAACGACATTTACAGGAATGATAGTTCGAATAAAAATAAGAAAAGAGTGAGA
>JALWQU010000086.1 GCA_026982915.1 Candidatus Altimarinota bacterium
TAATATGACTAATCTGGAATTGGTTTTGAATATGCTCGCCGAAGCCTCTTGTGTTGGTCTTAATCAATATCAAAAACCTGTCGAAGCATTTTATCACCCCATCGATACCAAAAAGCTTTTTTGCTATCCTTAAAATCTCGTTTTACAAAGGATATCATGGTTTGTCCGGATATTTCTCGAATACGCAGGTTTTTTTCATAAATACCACGCAAGGCCGGATCAAACTGAAACTGAATATTTTTTTCCTCACAAAGAGAGATCAGATTTAGCGTGTGCTCAAAAGCGTCACACTGAATAATGGCGGTTATTTCTTCCCTATCGCAAAGCGTTTCGAGTTTGTTGAGTTTTCCGAGTACCGTGCTGCCCTTTATTTTCTTTTCAAGTCCATACGGGTCGATAGCGCCTATGATTTTATAGGGGGCGTAGGGATTTTTTTCAATAGCCGCAATGATGCGTTCGGCGGTTCTATTGACGCCCACAATAAGAGTTCGATAAACATTTTTTTCATTTTTCTTTTGCCAGGCAAATATTTTCCGAAAGATAATTTGCGAGAAGCAAAGCCCCAAAACCCCGAAAGAAAAGGCGTAAACAGAGATCATGCGAGAAAAAAGAGCCTCCTTGGCAAACAGGTAAAACACGATCATAGCGCCTGTCGCGACAAATCCACCGAGGATAATAAGCCCTATATCATAAAAAGCACGCTTACCAGACCTGACCGGAATTCGGTAGTATTTCGTGAGAAAAAGTAACCCACTCCACAAAAAAGTGATTAAAAAGGAGACGAGAGCAAAAGCGGTGAGCGAAAAATCGGTTGAGTTGAGGAATCCAACCTGAAAAAAATACGCCATCAAAAAGGATCCGTATATCCAGAAAAAATCAAGGACTATTTGTACTAATCGCCAGAAAATCCATTTTTTAAGCATATTGCGGTTTTTTATCCTATGCTTAGATTACTGTTTTTTATTGGGGAGATCAAGTTTTAGCGTTTCCACCGCAAACTTAATCCCCTCATCAAAGAGACTATCAGGCACGGTTCGTGGGATTTTGTCCGTCTTACTACAAGTGACGGCGTTCATAGCGGCGGGAGTTCCCTTGGCGATAAGCGTTCCGGGATGTTCTTCACTACAGGCCCCGATGAGGTAATCATCCGCTGTTGCGAAGAACCAGTATTCATAGCCGTTTCGGAACTCAGGAAGCGGGAGTCCTTCCGATCCCATGAGGAATTCAATATCCATAGGCATAGTACCTCTTCGACTATTACCGATTCGATCATAGCGTGAATCTTTATCTGTCTCATGTAGGGTCAGGATTATTCGGGATAGATTTTGAGTGAATCTTGTTTTTTCCGCATCATTCGCTTCGGGCTGGTTTTTATTAAGCACCCAAAAAGCCAAGACAACAAATACACCAAGTATGGCTACCGCTAGCAGTAATTCCGTCAGCGTAAATCCTATTTTTTTATGTTTCATGTGATTTTTAGTGTAGCGGATTTTCGTGATAGGTC
>JALWQU010000087.1 GCA_026982915.1 Candidatus Altimarinota bacterium
AAAGTATTGTATACAAATCTACCTTGTTCCTCTGCTTCCTGATCACTTTTACCGCCAGCAGACAAAAATATAATTTTTCGTCCATTTGGACCCTTTGCAGTGAACGCTACACGCTTAAAATCTTCAATTTCAATTGGTGTTGCACCTTCAACTATCCAATTATTTGTTCCTAAAGTCCAAACCATCATAAACTCAAGGGGGACTTTTCGCCACTCAAGTCTTCCAAGATAAGCATTTTCTAAAGAAGTACTATATGTCAAAATTCCCGGACTTAAAAATTCTTCCAACTCTTTTCTAAGGCGTTTTGGGTTTTTTATTAATTCTAAAAAGCAATTTGACCCCCCTTCACAATCCTTACAAGAGCGCTCAAAAGATAATCCTATTGGATGAGTTGGATTGATTGTTTGATTAAAAAGCCAAGTTACAACCTGTAAAAGTGTATATGGTTTTCCATGTTTTCCACTCATAAACTCATCCATTGAAGAACGCAAAGCAGATGCAAATGTAGGACATATTGCCACAAAAAATACACGTACGAGAATATAAAAAGCTGTGGCAAGCTATACTAAACACTTAATAGCCCCGGAGAACCCTTAAGTATATGGCGTACTATCTTTCACCCTCTACAATTAATCTGTTTAAAGAATGTGAGAGGTGTTTTTGGCTCAAGTTTAGAAAGGGGATTTCAAGACCAGATACAATTTTTCCATCTTTACCATCCGGAATTGACCGAGTTTTAAAAACCCATTTTGATAAATTTAGGAAAAATGAAGAACTTCCACCAGAACTTGAAAGTTTGAAAGGCTTCAGACTATTTAATAAAATGGACTATCTACGCAAATGGAGAGATGGGTATGGGATTAGTTATAAGTTAGGAGAGAATTCTGTACGAGGTAAGATTGATGAATTACTAACACACGATGGTCAATTGGTCATGATTGACTTTAAAACAAAGGGAAGTGCCCCACATGAGAATTCACACACATATTATCTTGATCAATTGAGCATATATGGTTGGCTTTTTGAGAAAAATGGTTTTTTTGTTAAGAAAAAAGGTTATCTTGTATTTTATTACCCAGACATTGTTAAAGAAACAGGTGAATTTAAGTTTGGATCAGAGCTAAAGGAAATCCAAATTGACACAAAAAGAGCGGACAGATTAATCAATTCTGCACTTAAGGCGTTAGAGGGTGATTTGCCAAACCCATCACCAAAGTGTAGTTTTTGTGAGTGGAGAGAAAGAGTCAATCACCAACTAAAAGACACATAATAAAGGATATGGGGTCAGGGAGACACCCATACGCTAAAGCTATGGGGTCAGGGAGACACCCATACGCTAAAGCTATGGGGTCAGGGGGATTTGAACCCCCGCGAGCAGGTCTCTCCTAATACCCGCTCTAAATCATTCCCCCTCATAATCACGGCTTAATTTATGAGGGAGTCAGCGCTCCATAACTGGAGCCTGCCAGGCTGCCGTTACCTCATGACCCCTATGAATTGAAT
>JALWQU010000088.1 GCA_026982915.1 Candidatus Altimarinota bacterium
TGTCTGGTTCGCATTTTTCCAAAAATTCCACAAAAGACGCTTCACTCCTCGTGTCCAATAAATGAGGAATCTCTAATAAGGCCGCTTCTTTGACCAAGGTTTCAAAATTCGTATGCGCACTCGCTCCCACAATTTTAAATTTATCAGGATTTTTTGCCACCAGAGAAAAAGCTGATCGCCCGATACTTCCGGTAGCGCCTAAAACCACAATTTTTTTCATTTCATAAATGATAGTAAAACAGTTAATAGCTCGTCACTCATAACATGCGGATGAAACTTTTCGTAATCATAAACCAACGCTCTTGCATAATCTACAGGTGAAAATTTTTTCAAAAAAGTTCTGACTTCAGGGAAATTTTCCTGAGCCATAATCATGGCTTTTCGCACCTCCATAACCTCCCCCACACATTCAAATGGTTTCTGGTCGGTTAGTCCTAGTAGATCCATAAATACGGGTTCAAGAGCAGCTTTTAAAAAGAGATTTTTCCCAAAAATACCGATAAGTTTTTTACGCGAGAGGAAAGGTGAAAAAATTGTAAAAACAAAGGCACATTTTGGACACCGTCCACACCAAGTAAAACCTTTCTCCCCTGCCCTATTCCCCTGCTCTGGGAGCCGTTTTATTTTAAAATTACGATTACAACTACTAAAGTGTCCTTCGTATTTAGATAAAACCTTTGAACAAAATATTTGTGCAATTTGTAGCTCTGTAAAAGGTCTCAATAAAGAGGCATATTCAATATTTTGCGAGATATTGGCATTTATATAACGCTGTAAATCTTTTTCAAATTCGAGTGTTTTTGAATATTGGTGATTTATTTTTCGCCCCAAATAGTTCATCGTGGCTTCATTGGCCGAATGTTCATTGGAGAGAATTATCTGTTTTTTCCCTTTTAAAACCGCCACAACAACAAAAATAAATGCCCAAATAGCCGAAATAGGCACATGTCCATTCAGCGCCCCTTTCTCATTTAGATCGATCAATATCGGAGAAATCGTTCGTATGACTTCTATATGCGGTTTCCCAATAATCTGACTTACCACCCGAAAACGAGCATCTGAATCAACGGTAATGGTCTCAAAATCAATATTTGAAGCGCCTAATAACTCAATTGTAGTTAAGGAATCTTTGCCTCCACCCAAAGGCACAATAGCGCCTTGGTAATCAACTCCATCCTCACTATCATTTAATTTTTCAGGTAATTGTGAATCCAGTGCTTCAAAAGTTATCTTTCCCGTTGGATCAAGATTATTTTGATAAAAAAATTCCCCAAGCCCCTGCTCGTATACTTTTTGGAAAAATTCTTGTTGAGCCTTATTTAGTTGTCCCTTTTTTATGATAATCTTAGGCGGTAAACCGGCTTTAAAATAAGAAATTCCCGCCATAATCCAGAGCGAAAAAATCGCTCGGTCAAGCGTTTTTTCATTATATTTATCCGTAAAGGAAAAATCAAAATCAATCATTTCCTCAAAAAAAATAGCCGAATCAAAGCTGTAAAC
>JALWQU010000089.1 GCA_026982915.1 Candidatus Altimarinota bacterium
GTTCTTTATTTTACTCGCTTTTTCCTTTTATTTAAGCCTTTTTTTAGGTTTTTTGTTTTAAATTCTTAAGACTTTTAAGGGTATAAGGAAGAGATCCTTCACCGCATTGATCGAGGTTAAAGTTCAGCATGACACTTCTTGATGATTGGTAATAACATCATATAAAGGAATTGTACTTAAAATCGGAGGGAAAAGAGTACAAATTAAAAGGGAGGAGAGGCTACGTTGACAAAGACTACGAGCCTCTCAGTGATTGTCAAATAAGGATATTCCACACCAGCCCGAGCAATCCCTGTCTTTTTGTTTCGCTTCTTCTGCGAAGTAGAAAGTTTTTTCCCTCTTCCTGCTTTTTCTTGTATACCCCAAAATTTTCCTTCTGATCAAATAGCAATGGACTGAATTTTCCCCGAAAAATTTTGAAAATGTTCTTTGTGCGTCGTTGTAAAAAAAGTTTGGGCGCCTTCGCAAAGATGTTCGAGGTGTTTTTGGCGATTATCATCAAGCTCTGAAAAAACATCATCGAGTAAAAGTATTGGAGTAGGTTTGCCAATAGACTGGTAATAAGCCTTTTGTGCAGCAATAAGAGCCAATAAAACCGATCTTGTTTCCCCTCTTGAGGCGGTTTGTGTGAGTTTTTTATTTCTTAGGTAAAACTGAAAATTGCCGCTATGAGGCGCAATAAGATTCTTTCTGGCGGCTATCTCTCGGCTTGTAACCTGCTTGAAAAAAGCCTGAATACCGTCTTTTGAGACTTCAAAGTTTTCCGAACACTCAAACTTAATGCTTACGGGTTCATTATTACCAGAAATAAGATCTAATTCTCGTTGTAAAAGTACCGTAAGCTCGAGTAGTACTTTTTGCCTGGCTTTTATGATTATCGGCATCGTTTCGGCTAGAATATTATTCCATGGTTGTAGCATTTCAGTTAGACCAGGACTATCCTGAAACTGTCTTAAACAGGTTATTTTTTGCTTATGGGCTCTATTGGCCATCAGTAAATGCGTTTTATACGAATCATCAATCTGAACCATGAAACGGTCAAAAAATTTGAGTCGTTCTGTTTTTCCACCCGTAAACAACCCTAAATATTCAGGGCAGAATAAAAGTGTTGGAATTTTTCCGAGATGAGAGGTGAGACTTATTTTTTTTTCATTTTTGAAAAACTGTCGTCGTTTTGGTTCGATGAGAATATCGTATTGATCTCGCCCAAATAGGGCTTGTATTTTTCCTGAATCTTGATGAATTTCTATGAGGTCTTGTCCGGAAGTCTCTCTCCAACTTTTCCCAAGGCCTAAAAGGCTTATGGCTTCTAAAATATTGGTTTTACCCTGTCCGTTATCACCCCAAAAGACCACTTTATTTTCCACAAAATCAAAATTTTCATGGGTATGGTTTCGGATATTAAAGAGCGTTAATTTTTTAAGGTATATCATTTTTTTACTTATAGAAGGGATGTTTCTGTTTTTTTAAGCTCCCCTTATTAATTCAGTCATCTTTCTTATAATATCGAAGGCGTTGTAAATTTCCAGCAAACGGCTAATCTTATAAAGATGAAAAAAATAGGTATAGACGCTCGATTTTGTACAGACTACTCGACGGGTATTGGTCGTCATGTAGAAGAACTTATCCGTCACTTGGCCCTTATCGATAAAACAACAGTGTATACCTGTTTTATGACACCAGAGGTAGCCAAGAACTTCAAGGTTCCCGCTAAAAATTTTACCATAGAAGTTACGGATTCGCCTCATTATTCACTAAAAGAACAATTTTCTTTTTGTCGGCAAATTAGTCGACACAAGTTTGATCTTATGGTTTTTCCTCAATTTAATCTGCCCGTTCTTTATCGAGGAAAGTATGTCGTGACCATTCATGACTTGACCCTGCATTTTTTTCCCGGGAAAAAGAAAACGGATTGGCTTTCGAGGACGGCCTATAAATTTATTATCAATCGTGCGGTCAAGAAAGCCAGTCATATATTGGCGGTTTCTAAAAATACCAAAAAAGACCTAGTAGAAGTTTTAGGAGTGGATCCTCAAAAAATAACCGTTGCGTATAACGGGGTGTCTCGTATTTTTACACCGATAACCGATTTATCCATAAAAGAAACCTTTCGCCAAAAATATAGATTACCCAAAAAATATTTTCTTTATACGGGGGTTTTGCGGACCCACAAGAATATTTTAGGACTTATTGAGGCTTATGCTGAATTTTTAAAACATTACCCGAAAACGGATATTGATTTGGTTTTAACCGGTCCAAAAGATCATATTTATTGGCCTACAGTCGAACAACGGATTAAAACCTTAAAAATAACATCACAAGTACATCATTTAGGTCTTGTGCCACACGAAGCCATGAACGCTTTATTTGGCAGTAGTTGGGCGTATATTTTCCCGAGTTTTTATGAAGGATTTGGTATTCCGCCTATTGAGGCCATGATGTGTCATATTCCCGTAGCTTGCTCAAAAACTGCCTCTCTTCCCGAAGCCTGTGGAGAGGCGGCTTATTATTTTGATCCCTATGATCAAAAAGCGATATTAAAGGCCTTGGAAGCGGTGGCATTTGATCAGGATTTACGATCAGAACTTATAAAAAAAGGGGAAAAACAGTGCCAGAAATTTTCATGGGAAAAGATGACACAACAAATGTACGATATTTACCAAAAAATTTTAAGAAAATAGATAATGAATAATGAAACTTTTGATTACGAGCTTATTGATTGTGGTGAATTTAGGCGTATTGAACGATTTGGACGGCTTATTATTGATCGACCTTGTGCGCAAGCACATTGGAAAAAAACAGAATCTATTGACTGGAATCAAGCGGTGGCGGTATTTCATCGTCCGCAAAATGGAGCGGGTGCTTGGGAATTCAAACGAACGATTCCATCTATTTGGTATATGAATATCGGGGCTATAAAAGTTGAACTTCGGTTTTCACCTCAAGGACAAATTGGTATTTTCCCCGAACAATATGACAATTGGCAGTGGATATTGCAGATTATAAAAAAATCCAAACGACCACTAAAAATATTGAATCTTTTTGCTTATACGGGGATCGCCACCCTTGTAGTGGCACAGGCGGGAGCTTTATCCGTGCATCACATTGACGGGGCCAAAAGCAGTCTTCATTGGGGACAAAAAAATCGTGATTTATCCGGTCTAGGAAAATCTAAAATTCACTGGTTGTCCGATGATGTTTTAAAATTTCTTCAGCGAGAGGTTCGGCGAGGGAATACTTATGATGGTATTATTCTTGATCCGCCTGCTTTTGGACGGGGTAAAGGGAAAGCTGATTGGCGTATTGATCGAGATCTTTATACCTGTATGAATTTGATAGACTCAATTTTGTCAGATCAGTCTCGTTTTGTTATTCTAACCTCGCACTCCCCAAGCCTTACAAGCCAAGAAATGGCTTATTATTTAGAAGATCTTACGCTTTTTAGAGGGATTTCCGCGGAGAAAATAGAGCTCAAAATCCCGGCGGCAAAAGGCAATAGCCTGCCTTCTAGTTTTGGGGCAAGGATTTTACGATAATTATTGTAAGGCTTTTAAAAATGCCTCCACCGTCATTTCTTCATCTTGTGGCTCACCATATTTTCGAATCTGTAGGTTGCCACTTTCGACTTCTTTATCCCCAATCACAATGGTGAACGGTACTTTAGCTTTTTGGCTGTTTCGGATTCGTTTACCGAGGCTGTCGGAGGAATCATAAACTTCTGTTCGTGCGTCTTTGGCTTTTAACCGTTTGGCAAGGTCATAGGCAAAGTCCTCATGGGCTTGATTGACGGGTAAGATATGAGCTTGAATAGGGGATAGCCAGGCAGGAAAAGCACCGGCGAAATGCTCAATAATAACCGACATAAATCGCTCAAGACTTCCCGCAATAGCGCGATGAATCATAACCGGTGTTTCTTTTTTTCCTTCAGCGGTGGTATAGGATAATTTGAAATTAGTCGGTTGGACAAAATCGATCTGAATAGTGGCCAATTGCCATTCTCGTCCAATCGCGTCTCGAAACTGAAAATCTAATTTTGGTCCATAAAAAGCGGCTTCTCCTTCCACACGTTTATAGGGAAAATTTTCTTCTTGGGCGATTTCTTCCAAAAACTGCTCGGCTTTATCCCAGCCTTCATCACTTCCAAGATATTTTTCCATTTTTTGTGGATCTCGAACCGACAAGCTAACCCAAAATTTACCGTCTTCAAACATACCTAGTTTTGAATAAAACCGCCGAATAACTTCTGCAATATTTTTTGATTCTTGTTTGATCTGATCAACCGTACAAAAAACATGACCGTCGTCCTGCGTAATCGATCGTACACGCGACAATCCTAGTAACTCTCCGGCTTGTTCGTCTCGATAACAAGCGGTTGTCTCGGCGTATCGAACGGGCATATCACGATAACTTTTGGGCGAAGCGTCAAAAATTTGCGTGTGATGTGGACAGTTCATCGGTTTCATAACAAAGGCTGTATCGGACTTGCCCTTAACATGAAAAAGGTCGTCTTTATACTGTTTCCAGTGTCCAGAAGTTTCATAAAGTTCTTTTTTGGTAATATGAGGGATATGGACTTTTTCATAGCCATAATCAGCCTGAATATCCATAATGGTTTCTTCGATTTTATGACGAATAAAGGTTCCTTTTGGGGTAAAAAGCGGTAGTCCTCCACCGACTTTCTCCGAAAAAGCAAAAAGCCCTAGTTCAGCACCGAGCTTTCGGTGGTCTCGTTTAGCGGCTTCTTCGAGAAATTCTTCATAGGCTTCAAGTTCAGATTTATCAGCAAAAGCCACGCCGTAGATCCGTGTAAGGGTGGCTTTGTCACTATCGCCTCGCCAATAAGAAGCGGCAACTTTTGTGAGCTTGAAAACGCCTAATTCCCCTGTTGAATCTAGATGTGGTCCCGCACAAAGATCGACATAGAAGGCGGTTTCAAGGCTCTCTCCAAAATAGTAGAAACTTAGTTCTTCCTTCCGATCAATAATCTCCTGAATTAGTTCTGTCTTAAAAGGATCATCCCGGAAAAGAGCGAGGGCTCGATCATTCGATACCATTTCTTTTTTAATCGGAAAGTTCTTATTCACAATCCATCGCATTTTTTTCTCAACTTTCTTGAAATCCTTATCAGAAAAAGTCTTTTCCCCAAAATCAAAGTCTTGATAAAAGCCTTCATCGGTCCAAGGCCCAACGCCAAGTTTAACTTCTTTAAACATCATTTTTACAGCCGCCGTCATGATATGTGAGCCGCTGTGCCGTCGCCGAGTTTCTAGATCATTCATTTTATTGACAGTTTAATTTATTTTAGATAATATGGAAGCACTTCCGCACTCGTTCTGCCTTTGATGGCAATATCGCCCAGATGGGACCAAACGATATGGACGAGGATGAGACCCTCTACTGGAGGGTCTCTTTTAATTTCGAAATAGTAACAATTGCTATGTTTTTAGGAAATTCTTTCCGTAGAGTCCAAATCTCCCTCCCGACAGCTGGCCTTTCTGACATAATAAAAATATGCTTCTTTTTCCCTATTTCTAAAACTTTTTCGATTGGGTACTTAAAATCTCCGTCTCCAGAAAATAGAATAAAATTTCGATACTTATGTCGACTTAAAACCATTTCACAAGCAATCTCTGTGTCAAAATCACATTTTGGCAAAAGTCGTCCTTTTGAGTTTTTAAGATACTTCACCTCTTTCTCAAATATTTCAAATCCAAATGATCCAACCTTTTTTAGAAACTTAATAGAAGTGGGTCGCTTCTTTTCAAAACCATAAAAAAATTTAACCGTGTCAACGGCCTCAAAATCATTAGCCCAATAGTATAATTTTTTGAGATCAATTTCCCATCCCAATTTTTTTTGTTGATTACGAATATTAGCCCAATCAACCAAAACCATGGTTCTTCCTTTGAGACGAAGTTGAAAATTAGGTTTATCCATTTACTAAAAAAAATAGTTCCGAGTGAGTCTCGAAACATTGTGGGAAACAATCACCAAAACATTTCGAGGTTAGTCTCGGGTCGTTGTTCGGGTGGTTATGGTTGTTGTTTGCATGTAAATGGATCATAATGGTTCTAGATAATTTGGTCAAAGACTATTGCTAAAATTTAAGTAACTATTCAGCCATTCTGAAAAAACAGCTCTAAAATTATAGAAAAAGAGCCAAAAAAGCCCCAAAAAAGTTTGACAGGATTTTGAGATAAAAAAGCAGTAGTCATAATAAAACATCGTTGATAAG
>JALWQU010000090.1 GCA_026982915.1 Candidatus Altimarinota bacterium
CTTTTGGATCGAGCGTTGGGTGGGCCAACAAGGCCATTATCAACAGAGTTGCCAATAGAAAATAAGAAGGTGGGAAATTTCTCAACTATTGAGGTAGCTAATGGAAAAACAAAATACCCAGATTCCGTTCAAAAACTTATTGGAAAGGAAAAAGGACAATTTAAATCCTTTGAAAAAATTCCCGGAGAAAAGTTTTTGGATTTACCTAAGGCAGATTTACAGGCTACCTTTTTGGAAAAGAAGGATCCAGACTTTGTTATTACGAATATGGCTCAGAATCGTAGTGCATTTCGGGCTCTTGGGGCAGGGGATTTGTTTGGAAAAGAAGATGATACCAACGGGTACATAAAAATCGGTGGACAGCTCGGGCGGAGGTCACAGCTTGTCGATCCGAATAGTTATTTGGATGGTAAGGTTGGGTACCTCGATGAATCGGGGGGGTACTTGGGGATTGATGAGGGGACAACGGTTTCTTTCCGGGTTTCTCAATCAGAAATTGATGCGTATGAAGCGAGTGTTAAAAAAAGTGGCGTGAAGATTCCAAAGGAGCTTGATGCAAAGGCGGAGGAGACCGCTCGTGAAAAGTTTAAAAAAGCATTCCCAGATCGAGAAAGAAAGTTGAAGAGTAATGAAACGGTTCGTGATTGGAAATATTCAAAAGAGATAAATGCAGCGGCTGAAAAGTATGGTATTAATTCGAGTCTTATTCGTGGGGTTATTCGAACGGAGTCAGGTTTTGATCCTAATGCCAAATCAGGTGCAGGGGCTGTAGGACTTATGCAGATAACGCCTATTGCATTAGCCGAAGTTAATAAGGGGAAAACACCCAAATTAAAAATGGAGGATATGACAGATCCTGGAAAGAATATTAATGTAGGGACAGCGTATTTATCCTTAATGCTAGATGAATTTAAGAATGATGAAGCCTTGTCATTGGCCGCTTACAACATGGGACCTACAGCTTTAAATAAAAAGTTAGACAGTGAGAATAAAACTTTTGAAAGTGTTAAAAGTTCGCTCCCATTAGAAACGCAAAATTATGTCACTCGTGTGCTGGGGGCAAAGGGGGAGTTTGCGCAACTAAAGCTTGATCTCAGTAAAGGAAAACTTCCAGAGAAGGATATGTTGGTTTTGTATAACCATACACAGCTATCTCATGTCAAAATCAATGCTTCTCTTAAAAAAACACAAGAAATGGCCTTAGCGGTTTGTAAGAAATTTCCTAATGTTCGCATATCATCCATGGCTAGGGATAAAGAGCTTAATGAGAAGTCTGGTGGAGCTCCAAATTCGGATCATCTTTATGGAGCGGCTATTGATTTTGTTCCGCCTAAAAAGGCTATTGCTGATTTTATTAGAAAAGAATTTCATGGAGATGTTTGGGTGGATGTTCATGATAAAGGGTCAGGTAAACATGTACATGTTTCTTTTCGGCCAGACGGAACTCAGGTATCAATGATGGATGCGGAAAAGGTTTCTTTGAGCTAGTATTGTCAAAAAGCTTTTAAAAGTGTGTCATTCTGAGCGTCTAGTGTAACTTTAAACAGAAGAATCTTCGGTTCTTACAAGAGATCCTTCACCGTCTCTATTGAGTTTGAAGTTCAGGATGACATTGGGGTGAGGTTTGGGATCCAATCCTGCTCTATGAGATCTTTCCGTAAGAAACCAATAAAAAACCTACTTAAGCCCCTTCAAAACTTCTCGCATTTTATCGGTAATTTTCTTTGGCATGAGGTACTCAATCTTCACGATATGATCCCCGACACGCCCCGAAGACTGAACCCCTTTTCCCTTGATTCGGAGCATTTGTCCGTCACGAGTGTTTTCAGGAACATTGAGATCAACAGGTCCCCAAAAAGTTTTTACCGAAAAAGTGCCCCCGAGAATAGCCTCGAAAACCGATATTTTTAAAACCGTGAAAAGATCGAGTCCCCGACGATCAAATTCAGACGAATCGGAAACGCCCACATGGACGAATAAATCACCTCGTGAAGCCCCATTTTTACCCGCATCACCCTTGCCTCGGACACGAAGGGTTGTCCCGTGTTCAATTCCTGCGGGAATTTTTACCTCGATTTTTGTCTTTTTTTCAACTCGACCTTCGCCGGTACACTTTCTACAAATTTTTTCAAACGCTTGTCCGGTCCCATGACATTGGGAACACGCTACATTTTGCTGAACCGTCCCAAAAGGGGTTTGGAATTTTTGAGCCATAGAACCTTTTCCGTGACACATATCACATTTTTTCTTGCCACTACCCCCTTGAGCGTCACATTTATCACAGGGTTCGTAGTTTCGTGAGCTGAAAGTCTTGGTTGTGCCTTTGACCGCTTCCTCAAAAGTGAGATGAATCTCCACTTCTAGATCCGATCCACGAGAAGCGGATTGTTTTTGTCGTGATTGTCCACCACCAAAAAAGTTCGAAAAAACATCTTCAAATCCACCAAAATCTTGGGCGGAGAATCCGCCTTGTGCCCCTCCAAACCCACCGCCGAAGCCACCGCCACCAAATCCGGCTTGTGGACCAGCGGATCCAAATTGGTCATAATGGGCTCGTTTTTGGTCGTCACCAAGGACTTCATAAGCGTTATTGATTTCTTTGAACTTAGCTTCATCACCACCTTTGTCTGGATGATGTTGTTTGGCTTTGGTTCGAAAAGCTTTTTTTATTTCGGCTTTTGAAGCGCCTTTTTTTACGCCTAAAATTGCATAGTAATCCGCCATGGTATGTCGTTTAAATATTCAGGAGGAAAATACTAAAATTACCAAAGGGGTCAATTTTTTGTTTTAGGCGGATAAGGTAATACCACCTTTATTATCTCGGTTTACAAGGCATTTCAGTAGAAGATCCTTCATTGAGGGTTGCAGTTTCTCTTTTTGGAAAGAGTTAAATACAGTCTGTTTCTCTTTTTTAGAAAAAGTTTGGCCTAATGCTCCCTGAATTACACCGAGCATCTTATTACGGCTTGTAGAGGAATTAATCTCTAGAGAGGTCATTATGTTATCGAATAATACCTTTTCATCCTTTTCTGAAAGCTTTTTTACTTCTTTCTTAATTTGCTTTGCGGTTAAATTGCCTTCATTGATCATCTGTACAACGGATTCAAAGGTTATTTTTTCTTGTTTCTTAGTAGATTCCTTATTTGCTGAATCATTTTCTTTTTGGTTAACAGCTTCCACGATAGAATCTAGGTCATTAAAATTTTCAATCTTCTCTGAACAATTGTCATTAAGTTTCGCTAAAAGCGACTGCTTACCAGTTTCTGATAACTCGGGAATAATTTCCTTTAAAGTTTCTTTGCTTAAGGCTCCTTCTTTAAGTTCCTCCTCAATCAATTCTAAATAGAATTCGTCCTCTTCGGTAATGCGCGCTTCAACCTCTTTAGTAAGGGGCTTTTCTGATGACTTAGGTTTCTCGATCGGCTGAGTAGTAGTCTTTGGTTTAGCCTTTTCTTTTTTAGGTTCTTGTGATGAAGAAAGTAACGCATCTGCGATTAATTCATAGTTTTCACCTTGATAGATAAACTGGAAGGTCCTATTATTGGATTTTACGGAAGTCATACCCTTAATAGCTTCCAATTTCTTACGAAGATGGCGGTGTCCTTTGGTTAAATAGCCTAGAGCGTCAAGGTTTTGAAGGTCTTTTAAATATTCAATCAGCATCTCTTGATTTGCTTCTTTAATGTAATTTCCCATCTCCTCAGCTTCATTTTGGACTCTATTGTTTCTAGCAAAGGCTTCAAAAGCTTTTAGTATCGATTCTGTTGAAGCATTAGGTTCAATCTTTTCTGCCTCTGATATAATATTAAAACCTTGAATGAGTTCTTTTTTTCCATCAGCAGAAAGAGATTCTAATGAAGCGAATACCGACTCTTTATCAAAAGGAATATCGAGTAATTTATCTAAAATAGCTTCAATGGAAGAACCTACCACTTCCTTATTATCAGCTATTTTTAGACTTTTTTTTTGAAAGAAGAAGTCTTTAGTCAGTGTAAGGCCATTTTCGTTTTTTAGACCACGAGGAGATGGAAGTATTTTATTTTGTACATTTTTATTGTAAGTAGATCTTGCGACTACCCCTGCCCCAAAAGCGTCTTCTTTTTTTAAACCATTAACTTTCAGGAATTTATCAATAAAAGCAAATCTCTCCTCAGGTGTGATTTTTCTAATATATAGTTTTGTAAAAGCATCGATATTACCTGCTTCTATGTAGCTAAAAAGACGGTCAATGTCTGATTCTTCACTAACTACTTCAGCTGTGGATTGGCTTTTGGTGTCGGGGTTATTAGTTTTAACCTCTTTGGTCTCACCCTCGTTAATAGCAAATGATTCTTCATTTTGAATATTCGTCGTCTCACCTTCCGTTACGGCTTGATTCTGATCTGGTGTGGTGGGGGTAGCTTCACTTTTAGGGGGTTCTTGTTCTGGTTCTTTCAATACTTTTGCACTTTCATCATCATTGACTGTATTAGCTGTGTTTATGACTTTTTGTAGGAAGTTTTTTATCATAGTATCAAAAGCCTTTTCTCGTTCTTTCTTAGCAGCTCGGGCATTTTCCACAGTGGCCAGTAATGCCGCATTAGGCAAGTCTAGATCTATGGTTTGCTGAACCTTTGAAACTATGTCAACTTTTGTTTGATAAAAATCAAGTAAAAGTGAGGCAACCGCTGGGATAGGTTTATCGGAAGTAACACCTGAGTAATAATCTACAAGATCTGAAATCTCGATATTTGTTTCCAGAAATCCACTAATGGTCCTTAACTTTACTTTGAGTAGTTCTTCTACAAACTTATCATTCTTACTTGGATTTCCTAGATATTCAGCGAGGTCATCGGGCGTTTTTAATTTACAATTTGTTATGTCAAGTTCGTAAACTTTAGTTTTTTCGTTGTTTTCTGAAGGCATGATGGATTTTTTATTAATTAATCATTAAGACTATTAACCAATAAAAAAAAACCGTCAATACTTTTTACAAAGATTTTTAAAAAAAACTAGGCCTCTTGTGTAATTTTATGAATATGATCAATTCGCTGTTGCATTAGCTCAGCGGTACCGATGTCTTTTCGGTAAAAAAGAGGCCCGTCAAAAAGTTGGATTTTGGTCTCGCAATCCTGCAAGGCGGCGGCCATGTTTACCCCTTTTCCGAGGACACCAATAGCTCGAGAACCCTTGAGGATGAACTGATTATTTTCTTCCCCGACGGAAGCGAAAAAGCAATTTTCCGGCAAAACTTCCGGCGCGGTAATCGGTTCGCCTTTAGTAGGATTTTCGGGGTAACCATTGGGGCAGAGGTATTTGACAACTGTCGCAACGGGTTCGAATTCAAGCTTTCCCATGTCAGACAGGTTTCCGTCAATAGCTTTTTCGCAAACCTCAACAAAATCGGTCTTAAGAATTGGCAGAATATTCAAGGCCTCAGGATCCCCAAATCGGGCATTGTACTCAATGAGTTTTATGCCGGTTTTGGTCTTCATGAACCCGCCGTACATCACGCCTACAAATCGAGTACCGGTTTCTTTTTCCACGGCTTTCATGACGGATTCGGTCATCAGGTGCGCATCGGCGAGATCTTGATCATTCAAAAAGGGGAGCGAAAGATTTTCATCAGAAACGCATCCCATGCCACCAGTATTGGGTCCTTCATCTTTTTCAAAAGCTCGTTTGTGATCCTGAATAGCCGGCGTGTCGAGAACCGTTGTCCCGTCCACGAGGGAAATAAGCGAAAATTCTTCCCCAACAAGTTTTTCCTCGAGTACCACGCGTCCAAATTTTTCAATAGACTTAATGGCAAAATCTTCGGCTTCCGCAAAATCCTCAAAATGTTCGTCAGCAACGAGAACGCCTTTTCCGCCGAGTAATCCGCCGGCCTTGATGACGATCTGTCCGTCAAATTTTTGAAAAAAAGCTTTTCGGGCAGGATCGTCCGTTGCAACAGAAACGAGAAAATCGGGAGATCCATCTATGTGGTATTTGGCTAAAAGGTTTCGGGTGAAGGCTTTTGAGGATTCAAGTTGAGCACATTTTTTATTCGGTGAAAAACTCTTAACCCCGACTTCAAGTAAAGCGTCGGTAGAACCGTTTCCAATGGGGTCATCAGGGCCCACAATAGCGAAAGTTGGCTGGATTTTTTGGGCGACTTCTTTTGTCTGTTCGAGATCCATGTAATCACCGATGATGATGTTTTCTTTGCCGATGAGGTGGCTGATGCCGGGGTTTAGCG
>JALWQU010000091.1 GCA_026982915.1 Candidatus Altimarinota bacterium
TATTAATCGCTTCCAGATTCTTAATCTTGAGCGCTTCTTCTTTTTGCACCTTTTCAAGGGCTTTTTCTTGGGCTACCGCCCACATTTTTCGTTTTTCTGATTCGAGTTTTTCGGCTACTTTCTGGTCCAGATCGGAAGTGGCCTTCTGGAGCTTTTGTTTTTCAGCTTCAAGCTTTTTTTGGGCTTCTTCTATTTTCTTAGATTCTGCCGCTTTTTGTTTTTCCAGTTCGGCTATTTTGGCGGAAAATTTAGCTTCCTGCTCGGCTTCAAGGTGTTTCTTTAGCTCAAGTGAAAGCGAAAACTGATGACCACATTGCGGACAAGTAACGGACTGATCGTTCATGAGAAAAAGATTGTAAGCAAATGGATAGATAAAATTTTTTAAAAAATTCTACCGCTTTTCCTTCAAAAAAACAAAAAGTTTCTCATTATTGGGGTAATTCCCATTTTAATATACTGGGAATAAGGTAGATATTGAAGAAGTATAGATTTTAAATTATACTACCAAAGAGATTATTCTTTTGAAATAATCCCCTAAAAACAAGAACGATTCCTCCCCTTGAAGGGGAGGCTAGGCGGGGTATCGAAAATTATTCCATCATTTTTTTCTGTTTTACGATTTATGGTTTGATTCATCGGAACTAAACATACCCCTCTTTATCTCCCCTGCTAGGGGAGAAACCAATAGAATCTTAATATTTCTCAGCACATCATTTTGGGAATTACCCCATTATTGAAGATCTTTTCTTGGTTTGTAGGCATATCCCCAAAATTCAGCCGCCCCCCCCAATTTTAGTCGCCCTCTTCTTTAAACGAGGCATCTTTTAGTCGTTTAACCCGTGGTTTTATCGTCAAGACTTCATTATCACTAAATATTTCAAGTGGATCATGATAGACCAGCGCTTCAGTAAGAATTTCAATTTCTTCCAGTCGTTCTCTTTTTTCATAAAAATCCTCAATCTTAATCAGGAAGGTAAAAACCGTAAGCCCAGCAATAACCGACATTATACCGTAAATATGCGTAAATTTCTCAAAATCCTCTAAAAACAAAGAAGCCACAACCGGAAAAATCAAGGCCAGTAGCACATAGAATATAATTTGTGACTCGGAAAATCGTGTAACTTTATAGGTTATTTTTCGTGGAAACCGCTTTTGTACATATTCATAGTTAAGGTATTTAATACAAAACTTGTAGTACTGCATACTCTTGATATACCAGCCAATAGTGATGAAAATAAAAAGGGTAAAAATACCAAGTTTCCAGATCAATAAGTTTTCTTCTAGCCCTTGTGGTAAAGGAATAAGGAAGAAAAAGAAGGTCAGCAGTAACACCGAAAAGAAACTCCCGCCAAAAATATCTTTTTGATGACGGATTTTTTCGTAGGTGTGGAGGAGCCACGGTCGATCCTCGAATTTTACGACAGAGAAGTCTTTCATTTTTTTTGTTTTTATTTCTAAAGATTTTATCACAACTTCGGACAAAAAACAATTATTTTATTTTTAGATTTTCATAATTCATGTTATAATACTAGGAAATGACTAAATATTACCGTCAGTTTTGGAAAAAAAAGAATAACCGAAAAAGTGCTTTTGGGGGGACGATAAAACCTATGGAGGAGGTAAATGCGCTGACAAAAAAGATAAAAAAACACGAAAAGGCAGAGTTTGAGGCTTTTGAAGAAGATTTTGATAAAGTTTTGAAGGATTTGTAGGGGAGGGTATTTCCCCCACTTAGTCATTTCTTTTGAGGGTTCCTGTAGCATACCGATGGATAATAGAAGCCATTAGCGTTTGGTAGCCTATACCGTCTTTGTCCGCTAATTTTTTTATTTGGTTGATATCTCTTTGTTGAATCCGAAGGCTAATCGCTTTTTTTTGCCGCAGGGTATTTTGAGCGACTTTTTCGTGCTCTAATTTTGAGGTCTTGAAATTATCAACGGTTTTTAATTCGCCATTTTTATAGGTGGTTATGAGATCTTTTTCTTCTGGATCTAAATAGGCTGTTTTTGGGTCTTGCGTTTTCATTATTTTTTATAGTTTAAATATTAGGTTACTTGTATTTTTTATAGGCCTTTCTTTCTGGATAAATGGTCTTTAGAAATATTTTGCCATCATCTTCTATGACATAAGGGACAATATACACATAGTTTTTAGCTTCTACTACCATCAGTCTTTGATGTGGATATTTTGTCTTATTTGGATGTTCTAAGTCATCTAAGAGAGAGCCTTTTCCTATCGCTTCAACGATTTCAATAAAGGAAATATTTCGTACCTTTTTGAGTATTTCATTTTTTTCGTTACTCCAGTTGTATATCTTCATAAGTATATACAAATAATATCTTTTGTATACTATTTGTCAAATTATTCAGATAGATTCGTCCGTGAGGAGCGTCTAGGTTCTTTTTCTGGAGCCTACGGTAAAAACTAATAAACCTGTAGAGACATCCATTTATGGCGTCGCCGGTAAAAAGACGTGATAAATCGGCGTCTCTACAAGGATCCCTCCCCACCAAAAAAACACCGTAGAGACAGATAGCATCTGTCTCATAAATAGGGGAATATTATTGATGGGCGAAATATTTTTCGCCCCTACGGAATTTTTTACCAACGCAGTATTCAATACTACTTCATATTTTCCTAGAAACTTTTTTTGAATTCCATTCACAATTCGACACACCTCGTCCGGTGAGGCTTTTTTTGATAAATCCCCCTAACCCCCTTTATCAAGGGGGAATCTCGCCTTGTGCTTTTTGTCTTCCTTTATGGTATAAAAGCTCAATTTACGATCTCCCGCTTAAGATAAGCGGGAGGCACAGAGGGCGTTATGATTCTAAAAAAATCCGATGCCCTCCTGAACTTCAAACGCAATCAATGTTGTGAAGGATCTCATAGTAAAATACCGAGGAAAGTTTTTGATAAAAACCACGAGATTCTTCGCGGTTTTGGATTGTGCTACAGGCTCAGAAGGACAGGATTTCTTTTTTATTCAAACGCCCCCTGAGTCCCCCGCTTAATCTCAAGCGGGGGAACTTTCCTTTGTGTTTTTCATAATTATTTTCCTTTGATCCCCCCTGGGGGATAAAGGGGGCTAGGGGGATTTGCCAATTCCCCCAAAAATTCCACTTGTAAACAATCCCTACCCGTGGTACAATAATCAGATATTTCCGTATTGGCGGAAGATCCATGAAATTAAAATGGGAGAAACATTATCAGCCGCTATTAAGAATCAGGCTGCGGAGGCTGTAAATGCCTGTAAAGAAGGAACCCATAAAGCTTGTAATCATCTAAACTGGGAAGTGATTGATGGCATTATTGATAAAATGCTTGATAAGAAAACAGATACTAATAAACCCTCTAACGACACTGAAACAGCTCTTGCTGATGCTATCAAAAACCTTAACCCAACAATCAAAGCACAAGTCATTCAGGGACTAAAAAATCGAGGACTGAAAATAGAGACAGTAATAGATAAAGATAATAAAATTCAAGTTGCGTCTATTGGGAATGATACAGACACTGCTCTTGATGCCAATGATTTTGATGAGAAACAGTATAAAGCCATGAAACTTCTTAAGGAGAGCAATCTCTCAATCGAAAACCTAGACCCAAACAGCCTTTTGGAATTTATTGAAAAGAATTTTAGTAGCATATCTAACCCCTCTCAAGACAAGCTTTCTCGGATTATTAGTTATATGGGAATTTCTGATATTCTAACTATTGCAAAGTTATGCAAAAAGATCTCTAAGGGTACCGATAAACAAGCTATCGTAAACAAATTCATTCAAGATCATAAAGATATACTTCCCGAACACCCACCCGGGACACTTCCCGAATCGACCGAAAACGCTCAAAAGATCTACCACTACTTTTCTAGTGAGATCAAATTTAATAAAGATAAAAAAGTAAACACAGAAGCAACAACCAATAGTCTTACTACCAAATCCAACACAATTCTCGATAACTTATTATCAAAAGCCAAAACGGCTATAAATACCCGCAACCAAGCAAAAAAAGAGGCTGAAAAGGCTAAAGCGGCTAAAAAAACTAATAAATCAAAAATTCCACAAGTAAACCTTAATCCACAAAAAGCCGGTAAACTCCTTGATAGCAAAGCTTTCGCCCCGCTCCTGAACCTTAATCCAGAGGTTGCCATAAAAACCATGGACGGCCCGGCTAAATTGGCCGCCGCTTTTGATATGGATTTAGAGGCAATTTCTATCCAGGTTATGAATGCCGATACGCCCCAAAAAGCGGAAGCGATCATCAAGCAAGCAAAAGCCAAAATGGCGAAGCAAATCGAGCAGTATGTCGACACGAATCTAGCCGGAAAGACGAAAGAAGATCTAATCCCAAAAGCCCTTACCGATGACCAAAAAGAAGCGTACATGAACACCATTCCCGGTGCCTATCGTGGAACGGAGTGGTCTGATCTGTACGCGGAATATCTGACAAAAGAATTAAAAGAGGGGGCGCACAATCCGCCTAAGTCATTCGATGAATTTCTAACGGAGAACACGAGTATTACCGGCTTACAACGACTATTCATGACATTAATGAGTCTTTTCAAGGACTTCAAGGGACAGCTGGATTTTAGTCCAGAAGGTAAGAAGGCACGAAAAGAGGCTCGACGCCAAAAAGTAGCCGCCCTTCGCAAGAAATTCGATCTACCTTCGGTGGAAGAGGTCAAAGCTAAGGAAGCGCTGGAGAAGAATATTGATGAGCTCTTGTCTAATGATTCTCTGTGGGAAAGGGTACAGATTCAGGAGCTGGAACCAAAGAAAAAGGGAGATAAAAAACCTTCAAAAAAACAGTTAATGACATTCTTGAGTGGGGATACTGATGGCGATAAATTAGCAAAATTGAAAGATATTTTAACAGCTGATGAAACGACAGATAAAAAAACAGTACTCGCTCGTAAACTTCCATTGAAGTGGGATACGCTTGAGGGGATTCTTGATGCAAAAGGTAGTCTTACCGTTAAGGATGAAAAGTTGGTCTACAAAGGGGCTGATAGAAAAGAAACCCAAATAACCGATCAAAATTCTGCGGAGAAGGTATTAGAGGCGATTAAGAAGAAGGCTGAAGAGGCAAATAAGACACCACAGGATAAAGTTAAAGAGCTTATGGGAAAGTATAAGGATATCATCAAAAAAAATTTTAATTTCTCAAAACTAAGAGGAAAAATCAACCCTAAGCAGTTAAAAAAGATTCTAGAAATCTTAAAATGGGAAGAAAAAAATTCCTTTTGGAATAAAACTATAGAACTTCAGGGAGAGGAGCTTGTAATTGATCTCGACAACGAGAGAAGTCAGTGCTTTAAGTACTCTTCTCTTAAGAGTGACACCTCCTTCGAGACCCTACTTAATGAGGCGTACAATGAAGTAAAGAGCAAAAAGAAAAAATAAGAAAAAATAAAAATGTCTACAGGAACTCCACAAAATACAATTGAAGCTATCCCAAACAAAGTCGAGGATCTCGGAACAGAAGAGGCCCTTACCGATCTGAGTCTTGATGAGTTCAGCGTACGGATAGATAAAATCCCGACAACAAGAGACAAAATAGGATTAAGAAGGGCCTTGCGCCTCCTCAAAGACCTAAAAAGGAATATTGGAACATCCGAATACAACAGTGCGGAGAAGCTAAAAACCAAACTGAAAGTGATTATTGATAATATTCCCAATGATTCTATTGATGAGTTCCGTGATATTTTTAAAGATTTGTGGAATCTTGATGCTACAGAAACTGATCCTACTGCCATAAAAGAGGCTATCAAGACTAAAATAGAGGATTCTATTACTTCTGATAGTTACGAGAATATAGTAGCCCAAAAGAAAAAGGAAGCACAAGAACGAATTGATTATGAAAAAGAACACGCGTTTAATCTGTCTTTTCGGCAACGATCCGCGTTACAAAATATCCCGGATATCGGGAGAATTGCGAGTGGAGTCAGTCCTGATGAAGAAATTGGAAAAAAGGAGTTTCTCACAAAGGTTAAGGCCGAGGTCGCGAAACAATTTACGGCTTGGGTTACGAAAAGTATTGACATGGTTGAGCCCTACCATCAAGAAGAAGGAGAGAAGAAAGTGAAAGAAGCTATAAATAAGACGGGAATGCGTGTAAATGGTCGAGCTGGTTTGGGAAATATTAAAGATGGAATAGGAGC
>JALWQU010000092.1 GCA_026982915.1 Candidatus Altimarinota bacterium
AATAATATGAGAATAAAACTTATTAGAAATATTAATGGACTTGTTTAAGACTTTACAGTGAAAGGGTCCTCTTTTTCTCAGGTCGATGAAAATCGCCTTAGCTGATATTTTCGAAAGTTCAAATAAATTTTGCATAAGCTCCATAGTTTTGCCGAATTTAAGATAAATGGCAAGACAATTTTGACTAAAAGGGGTAATTTCCCTTGAAATTTATCTAAATATAAACAGAATCCGCCTTGATGGCTGGGTAGCTCAGTTGGTGAGAGCGTCGGATTCATAACCCGGAGGTCGGCGGTTCAAATCCGCCTCCAGCCACCATGTCCTCCTCCGATTAAACTTCAATTTTTTCGTTTCCCTCTTTCGAGGCAAACTACAAAATCTCCGTTTAATCCTCGTCTACAAGAAAACCGCTTAGAACCTGTTTAATATCTTAGAAAATGTTTAGTAAAAATGTAATTACCAGAAAATTTCGGACAAAAATCTAATATTTTGGCTGTAAAAACTTTAAATTTCCGAGCAATATCTCGATATTACTCAAAAATTTGCACTTTTTTCGCTCAAAATCTTAAATTTTATGTCTCGAAAAAGATATTAAACAGGTTCTTAGTAATTTGTACTTCATCAGCGATTTTTTTGGTGGAGCCATCCCTCAACCATTTAAGTGCAATTTTTGAAACAACACCTTAATCAAGAAAATTTATTTTTTGCTTTTTACCGGTAAAAGTGTCACATTGTGAGCGATTTAATTTGTTATAACTATTATGAAAAACTACAAAATTGCGTGTTTGCCGGGAGATGGAATTGGTCCCGAAGTTTGTGACGAAGCGCTCAAGGTGCTTGAAGTTGTCGGTAAAAAATTTAATCATAATTTTGAAGTAAGAACCGCCCTTATTGGTGGAGCGGCTTGGCCTACGCATGGCAACCACTTTCCAGAAGAAACAAAAGCTATTTGTGATTGGTCTGATGCGATTCTTTATGGATCCGTGGGCGGTCCTGTGGATCAGCAATTTGAACCACAGTGGAAGGATGCGGAAAAAAATGCCGTACTAGGCGTTCGTAAATTCCTCAACCTTAAAATAAATCTTCGTCCAGCACGAATATGGCCCGACTTAAAACATTTATCAGTGCTTAAACCCGAAAAAATACCCGAAAAGGGGCTTGAGATTTTGACCTTCCGGGAGCTTTCAGAAGGACTTTATTTCGGGGAACACAAGACCATTGATAATGATGGTGACCGTCTTGCAACGGATATTTGTGAATACCACGAATCAACTATTCGGCATATTGCGAAGTTCTGTTTTGAGGCTGCCAAAAAATCAGGTAAAAAAATAGCCTCAGTGGATAAGGCGAATGTTTTGGATTCGTCTCGTTTATGGCGGACGGTGGTCGATGAAGTCGCGAAAGATTTCCCAACGGTTGAATACGAACACTGGTTAGTCGATAACTGTGCGATGCAACTGGTAAAAAACCCTGATTGGTTCGAGTATATTTTGACCGAAAATTTGTTTGGAGATATTTTATCAGATTTAACCTCAACTTTTTCAGGGAGTTTGGGCTTACTGGCTTCGGCGAGCTTTTCCGAGGCTGGATTTGGACTCTATGAGCCATCAGGCGGATCAGCGCCTAAGCACGCGGGAAAGGATAGAATCAACCCGATCGCCCAGATTCTCTGCGTACCGATGATGCTTCGTCACTCATTTGGACTGGAAACAGAAGCAGCGTCTATCGAATCAGCGGTTAATCAGGCGATTGCTGATGGATTCAGAACTTATGACTTATTTACAGAACGAGAGGGTGAAAAGAAGGTTTCTACGCGTGAAATGGGACAGGCTATTTGTGATCGAATCTAAATTTTATGTTTCGAAAAAAATACCAAACAGGCCTTAACAAAAATCATGAATAGACTGCCAGTAAGTTGGCTCGAAATAGTCAGTTAGGTCTTCATAATCAACCCATTTAGAATCAATTATTTCTTGCCCATCAACATCGACAGAACCAGACAAGTATTCAGCTTCAAAAAAAGATACTTTTGCCCCGATAATATGGGGATTGTGTCGCTTGAAGTCTTTTGGGAAAAAGTAAGCGTAGGTGCCTCGAGGTTTTTCGCCTTTAAATTTCACGGATAGATCTGCCCCACATTCTTCCATAAGCTCTCGTTTTGCCCCTTGTAAGGCCGATTCACCCGTGTCAACGCCACCCTGTACGAACTGCCAGGCAAAGCGATCTCTTGGTTTTTTTACGATTAAATATTTTTCATTTTTTTTGACAATAATAGCGCTTACAGGACGAAGTTGATCTTCCCAGTCTGCCAGTGATAGCCAAAAGTCAGGCCAAGTTTTAGAAACACAGGCTGAATCTTTTAGCTTTATCGGACTCATTTCAAAGGGATCGGTGCCAAAGCCGAGTGTTGAACGGTAAAGCCCAAAACACATAGCAATACGATGATCATCGAAGGCATCAATCGTCACGGGTTTTATGATAGCTGCTTCCGTTGGGGATTTTCCGATAATAGTAACGGTGTTATGGTTGATACGATAATCAACACCTAAGTCTTTTAATTGTGCCATGGCTTTGATTCGGTCACACTCTTTTACGCGTAAACTTTCAAGTCCTTCAAAAACCGATAATCCGTCAGCAAAAGACGCCAAGATCATGCCGGTCATACTGACATCTGGCATGGTAGACCAATCGATAGTCCCGAGGGGTTTTATCGTCGTGGGTGGTTGAATGGTTAATGATTCCCCTATACGGTGAATTATGGCGCCTGCTTTTTGTGCGACGGATAAAAATTGTTCGTCGCCCTGAAGGGTTTTGGATCCAAAGTTAGTAATACAGAGCGGTTTCTTTTTCAGTAGAGACCAGGCAATAGGATAGCTGGCCGAGCTCATGTCAGAAGGGATTTTATAGTGTTTTGGAGCCGTAATCCCCGGTTCAACTTTAAAGTGCGTTTTGGCCGTATTAACGGTAACTTTTACTCCCCAAATTTTGAGTATTTCAAGCGTCATTTCGATATAAGGCCAGCTCGGAATAGCGCCTGAAACTTTGATAGAAAGTCCCGCCTCCATATGAGGTGCTACCAGTAAAAGACCGGTTAGAAACTGAGAAGAAACTTTTCCTGAAATAGTAATATGTTTTTGCGATATTTCTTTTTTACCCGTAAAGTTAGCCGGAAGGCAGTCATTTTTGAACTTGCTATCAACCGATAGACCAAATTCTCTAAGCGCTTTGAAAAGATCGGATTGAGGGCGTTTTTGCATATAAGCATTGCCCGTAAGGGAAAAACTGGCATTAGGTTTTAGTAGGAGGCTTAAGCAAGCTAAAAAACGAGCCGAAGTTCCCGAATTTCCGATAAATAAATCTTCGGTAGTGTTGTCTACTGAAAAATCAGCCCCAGAAACCTCGAGAATATGGTTTGATATTCGTTTAAATTTAACGCCAAAGGCGGTTAAAACCTTTTGCATATGAACCGTGTCATCAGAAACTAAACAGTTTTCAAGTTGTACGGGAGTAGGGGATAAAGCGGACAAGAGAAGGACTCTATTGGATATAGATTTAGAACCTGGTACAGTGATCTTTTTCATGATCTAGTGATTAAAAATAGAGAAATATTGAACGAGTCGATCGATAGCGGCCGGGGTATTAAAGGTATACTTTTTTCGTTCCAGAAAACGACCGTTCCAGAGATGATTATCATATACAAAATAAGGTTCTAGTTTTCGTTTATAGGTTTTAGCCCATTCTGGCAACCAAACATCCTTGACCCAAACCTTCCAAAAATCATTCCAATAGGCTTGTTTTTGCCCTTTGGATAGATGGGTAAAAGTATAATAAATAAGTTTATTATAGCTGCCTTTCTGATTAAGCGCGAACGAATTGAAATTTTCGAGTGTTCGGTCTTTGGGAATATTGCCCCAAGACATATCACCATCCCAAGGAATCATGTACCATTTTTTGGTCGTTTCATTTCGGGCAATATAATAGTTATGCGTAAGACTATCCCAAGCATCAGAAACCCAGGTAAGGAGGGCGTAATTAAATATATTTTTAGCGTCTAGCTCGGTTATCAGTGTTGGATCATCGGTCTCAATTCTTTTAATGAGATCGAGTAAAAGGGCTTTATCGCCTTTGCCCTTATAGGCACTAAGCGTGGTTTTATCACTTTTGTAGTAACCAAGATTTGTATCAAAGGCCGCGTTTATATTTTGAGCGTAAAAATAATGTTTGGTATTAAGCTTTCTTTTACGGAAAAAACTTTTCTTAATGGGTTCAGTCACCTGATAAAGCCCCATGGGGACACCATTTATACTTACCAAAGCGGCAATAAATTTAGGAGCGGGAAGCCCTAACTTCTGAGCGGTACGGTAAAATAATTTTTCGTGAATCATGGTTTCTTCGTTGATAAAACTTCGAAGTTTTACCTCTTTTAGACCCGTTAAAAAGGTTGATTTCGTAATACCAAGATCCGTAAATCCTTCTATGGTTATAGAGGGTTTTATATAGCCACGGTTGGCATTACCTCGAGCTTTCATGAGGATCGATACACCAACTTTGGGTCTACTGGCAAACTGGTGTTCGAGAAAAGCTGGATATCGTGTATTACGCGTTGAGTGTTGAAAAAAGTGCTTGAAATCATCTTCTCGCATATGAATATTCCAAACCGGAATATCGATATCATCCGGAAGTACTTGGGCTTTGGGCTCACGCCCTTCTGATTCTAAAAACTGTAAATAGTCCGAGGGGGTTAACTTTCCATACTTAAGCATCATAAATTGATCAGCACGAATTTTAGGACGGTATATAAGTTTTTTCTCGGAATCAAGGGTTATCGTGAGTTCGCCCTCCCACCGTTCAAAATCAAAGGAAAGATCCGATTGCTTTATTTTACCATTTTTAGTCGTCCAGGGAATAAGTCCTTTTGATATAAAAATATTTGGTCGAACTTCGGCCCAAACCTGTAAACGTTTCCCAAGTGGTTCTAATAAAACTTTTTGTGGGAATTTTTGGTATTTAGGTTTAGATTTTTTAACCGGCTTCCAGAGAAAGGGGATTGATTGATAAAAAATCGGGGATGTTTCCGATGGTTCCTCGGGAAGCGGTTCCCAGTTTCGAAGATTTTTCCCGTTTTGCCAATCACGAAAATCATAAATCATCGCTAAGGCTTCTCGTTGTCGAACAGCACGATTACCCCAAGCACTTTCGGCGTATTCATTTTTCAAAATTCCGAGTTGCCAAGCACTGGCTATCATGTGAGCCGCAAGATGTTCTGGATGAAGTTTAGCGAAAAATTGTGTGGGAAGTTTTTTCGGGTCATAGCTAGGCCAATCTTCTGTGAAGGTGAGGCTTAAAATCTTAAGAATCCCCCAAACATTAATACTTCGATCAGGATAGAAGAATCCGCCAATACCCTCGACAATGCCTTGATCTTTGGCCCAGCAGATAGGGCCAGCATAAAGGGTATCAAGGTTGATATCAAAAAAACAACGCTGAGCGTAAACCGAAAAATCTTTATCAGGGTATCGTAGCTTGGCCGCCAACGCGACGATCTGACCTCGTGTAGCAAAGTCATGGGCTTTGTAGTTGGGTAAAAACCCTTTGTGCTGCATAAAAGCCAGTCTTTTTATTTCTTGGTTTTTTGCGTGAGGAAACAGGGTTAGATTCTTTAAAAAAAGTGGATTTTTTAGTTTTGTTAAGCAAATATATTTATCGGTTTGTAGCTGTTTATAGCAGTCATACTGATCCTTTTTAAAACGGATATGGTTACTATGAGGACGAAAAAGAGCGAATACTTGTTTGCCCGTAATATCTTCTTGAAGAAAGGTTATGTTTTTCCACTTTTGGACTGATAAATTAGGGGCATAGTCAAAACTAAAATCAGCTGATTCATAGGTATTGAAAGTGGGATCTTTTTTGGCTGTAAATAGTTGTTTATCGTCATTCAGAGGAATTACGGTGGCGAAACCTATTGGCGGTAGCCATACTAATAAAAGAAAGAGGTACTTGATATAATTCATCGACTAATAGACTAATAGAATAAAAAAAGTGATCAAGGAAAGTCTGATAAATTCAACCCATCAAGAAACACTA
>JALWQU010000093.1 GCA_026982915.1 Candidatus Altimarinota bacterium
TTGGTACATAGTTTTGGCTTTTTCATCTTGGCCTTGCTCTTCGTAAAGCAACCCCATATTTAAATAACTTCGAGGATCTGTTTTATCCTTTTTCTGAATCTTTTTCAAAAGTGTTTCGGCTTCTGGGTACTGCTTGTTGGCAATCATAGCCCATGCCTGCATATTCATCGCAAAGGTGTCATTAGGGTTATTTTTGATAAGAATTGAGGTTAGTTCGAGAGCGGCTTTTGGCTTATTGGCCACCTCTATAGCAGTATGAATAGCAGAGGCGAATTTTTGAGGATCTTTTTCTTTCGCTAATAATTCCTTATAGAGGTCAAAAACTTGGTCATATTTTTTCTGCTCCAAAAGAATATTAATGAGCTTCCATCGTACATCTTCAGAAAATTCAAAGTCATACTCTAAAGCTTTTTCAAAATAGATCGTCGCCTCTTCTAGTAAGCCTTCTTCGGTTAGGGCTAGTGCTAAGAAGTAGTGGACTTCAGGACGAATAGGGTCTAAGGCATAGGCCTTTCGGAAAGTTTTTATAGCGGATATAAAATCTTGTTGTTGATACTGTATATATCCTTTTATAATCCAAGCATCGACATATTCAGGATCTTCCTTTACCGATCTGTCGGCAAAAGCAAGGGCTAAGGCTAGTTCATTGTTTTCCGATAAAACTTTAGAAAATTTGGCGAATAAGTGGGCATCTTTACCCTCTTTAAAATCAGCAAACTCTTCATAGACAATTCGAAACTCGGTTACTTTTTTTGAGAATTCGGGTCTCAAACGTATTTCTTCTGATGTACTTTTTTGCCCCCCCCGTTCTTCCAGTAGTACCGCTTTTGATTTTACGTGCAGTTTTTCTAGTTCTTTTAGAATGGTCTTTGAGGCTTCATGATTATTTTGTAGCGTAAGAAGTGCGGCTTTATAAAATAGTAAATCAGGGGGCAAGTCTGTTGATTTTTCAAGCCATGGAAGTACTTCGCTAAATTCATGAGCATTTATGAGCCGTTGCGTTCCGAGCATTAGAACGGCTGGATCATTAGGGAAAAGTTTGTTAAGTTTCACAATTAACGCTTGTAGTTTTTTATCGTCGTTATTTTGTAGGTGGATTTGTCCGAGTAAAATATAGGCTTCTATTAGCTCGGGCTTTTGTCTTATAGCTTCGGTTAGGACCTGTGTGGCCTCTATGAAGTACTCATTTTCTATGAGTTTTTGAGCCTGGTCAATTCGTGATTCATAGGTAATCTCTTTTGGTTTTACGGTGAGTTTTGGTATTTCGGTTTCAACTTTAGGCAGTACTTCCGGAGATTTTAAAAAAGATGAAATTGTAGATCGAAATACCCAAAGACCACTCCCAATAAGGCATAGGATTGTCACTAATAAGTAGCCTGTTTTTGTTTTTTTTTGTTTCATAATACTGATTTACCTTAAAAAATATAAATCATGGGGCGAACGATGGGGATCGAACCCACGGCCAGCGGTACCACAAACCGCTGCTCTACCACTGAGCTACGTTCGCCGTTTTTTTGCATAAAGCCGTCACATTCTTATTATTTTTTTATAAAATTCAAGTTAATATCCGTCAAAAAAATAAAGGTCTCTAGATTTTCCTGTTAAAAAATCTTGACAGGTAGGAACTTCTTTATAGAATCGGTCGGCTTTTCAAAGGTTTGTCGTGGCACTTGAGGCCTCATTGTACGAAGACTTCCTTAGGAAAATATAGAGCACGTCACTTAAGTTATATTGGGAAAAGACGTAGCATTGCGGCGGTTAGATAAGACTAACGGATGTGCTTAAGGCTTAGCAGGAAGCTTATAGATAGATAAATTATTACTAAAATTATTATGTCAAGAATAGGGAACAAGCCGATTGTAATACCTTCTGGGGTAACGCTTACTATTAAGGATAGTATTGTGGAAGTCAAAGGTCCCAAGGGGGCTTTTGAACAGGTGTTTGATTCTAAGTTTATAGATCTAAAGCTTGAAGGGGATGTGTTGATTGTTTCTCGGTTTAACGATGAAAAAGAGTCGCGAGCTCGTCATGGTTTGTATCGGAGTCTTATTGCTAACGCCGTGGAAGGGTGTCATGTGGGATTCGAAAAGAAATTAGAAATTCGAGGGGTTGGTTATCGAGGATCTGTTCAAGGGCAAAGTTTGGAGCTAAGTCTTGGATTTTCTCATCCCATCAAGTACACTGTTCCGGAGGGGGTAACGGTTGTTTTTGAGGATAAAAGCCAAAATTTCCTGACCGTTTCTGGTATTGATAAAAATAAGGTTGGATCTGTTGCGGCTCATATTCGTTCTTACCGAAAACCTGAGCCTTATAAGGGGAAGGGGGTTCGTTATGTTGATGAGTATGTAAAAATAAAGGCTGGTAAGTCAGCCGCTAGTGCTTAATAAAAAAAATATCATGAGAGTTAAAACGAAAGAACAAAAACGAATGGCACGAGCCAGAAAGACACACGCAAAAGCTTGTTTGTCTGGGCGGGCTAGGTTGGTGGTTTACCGTTCTAATAAGGCTATCTATGCGCAGATTGTAGATAGTCAAACGGGAGATATTCTTTGTGGAGCTTCTAGTATTAACAGTGGTGCTGGTATAGAGGGCGCTTCGGCGGTAGGGAAAGCTATTGCTAAGAAGGCACAGGAAAAAAAGATTACAACCGTGACTTTTGATCGTAACGGATATCGCTACCATGGTCGAATAAAAGCTTTGGCTGATGGGGCGCGAGAATCTGGGTTAAAATTTTAATAACCAAGATGAAGGGCTAGCAATAGCTTTGAGTAGGATAATTGATAATAGCTAAATTACTATGACTGACGAAAAAACAACGACTCCTGAAGAAAAAGAAGTAACCGCGAAGGCGGATACTTCACGACGAGGAACTACAGCCGGGAAAAAAGACGGCGCTAGTAGCCGAACTGGGAAACGAAGGGGGCGAGGAGGTCGGACTCGGGAGCCAAAAGAGTTTGAAGAATCTATTATTAATATTGACCGAGTTACGCGAGTGACAAAGGGAGGGCGTCAGATGCGTTTTCGTGTTTCGGTTGTTATTGGGAATAAGAAGGGTAAAGTTGGGTTTGGTATTGGAAAGTCTTCGGAGGTAATGCTAGGGGTTCAAAAAGCCGTAGCGGTAGCCAAGAAGAATCTTATTACCGTTCCTATTTTTGAAGACTCACTGCCACATGAAATTGTGGGTAAATTTAAAGCTTCTACGGTATTGCTTTTCCCGGCACCAGAAGGGAAGGGAGTTATTGCTGGTGGAGCCGTTCGGAAAATTCTTGAGTTGGCAGGCATTAAGAATGTGTTGTCAAAAATGCATGGTTCAAGGAATCGAATTAATACAACTTATGCGACCATAAATGCGCTTAGTTCACTTCAGAACCGAGTATCGGTAAAGAAAGAGGTAGTAGAGGATATTCCTGCTGAAGAAGCTAAAAAGGCTGTAAAAAAGAAGCCCGTGGCAAAGAGGAAAACAGAAAAAAAGAAAGTAGCCCCTAAGAAGGTTGCCCAAAAAGCTACTAGCAAAAAATGAAAATCTTTTAAAAAGATCGTTAATCATTAAAATATCATGAAATTACATAATTTGGCACCAAAGAAAGCAAAACCTAATCGAAAACGTAAGGGGCAAGGGAATGCTACGGGGAACGGAACCTATGCGGGACGAGGTATGAATGGGCAAAAAGCTCGTGCAGGTGGAGGTGTTCGGCTTGGTTTTGAAGGAGGTCAGACGCCTTTGATTCAGCGGATGCCAAAAATGGGGGGATTTAGAAATCCTAATCGAGTTGAAACAAAGGCGGTAAATCTTTCGGATCTAGAGCTTCGATTTGAAGCGGGGGATAAGGTGGATCTTGAAACTTTATTGGCTAAAAAGTTAATTAATAAGAATGATGGTAAGGTTAAGATTCTGGCCTCTGGTGAGATAACAAAAAAACTTTCAATAGAAGCGGGGATTCTTTTCTCAAAAACAGCTAAAGAAATGATCGAAAAAGCTGGCGGATCGGTCGCATAATAGTGATTTAATAATTCCAAAGTATAAAAAGAGGTTTTACCTCTTTTTTTTTATAGGAAAGTCTGATACATTTAGCTGATCGAGAAACTTTGGTATTTTTTTAGAACCTGTTTAATATCTTGCAAAATATTTAGTAAAAATGTAATTATCAGAAAATTTCGGACAAAAATCTAATATTTTGGCGGTAAAAACTTTGAATTTCCGAGCAATATCTCGATATTCCTCAAAAATTTGCACTTTTTTCGCTCAAAATCTTAAATTTTATGTCTCGAAAAAGACATTAAACAGGTTCTTAGAAATTAGATCACGGTTATTTAGAGGCGTTTCGAGCCACTGTTTAGTGGTTGTTTATTTATTAGAAAAAAGTTTGACAAGGGGGGCTTTATTATTAGAATCGCTCGGCTTTTTGAGATTTTTAATCCCCTTATGACGCATGGCAAACGATGAAAACATCGAAGTAGAAGGTGTTGTAAAAGAAACACTTCCAGGGCTTGAGTTCCTTGTTGAACTAACAACGGAAGGCTTTGAAGGTCATCAGGTTCGTGCGAAAATGTCGGGAAAAATCAGAATGCATTATATAAAAATTGTTCCAGGAGATAATGTTCGGCTCGTTATAACGCCTTATAATCTTGATATCGGAAGAATTACCTATCGTTTAAGATAAATAACTACTCAAATAAAATGAAAGTACGTGCGTCGGTAAAGAAGATATGTATTAATTGTAGAGTTGTTCGGCGTCGAGGCGTAGTACGCATTATCTGCCAAGAGCCAAAACATAAGCAGCGACAAGGGTAGTTTGTATGAAAGTGCTTTGAAAAAATATTATTTAAGATTATTAAAATTAACATGCGTATAGCCGGAACTTCTATTCCATCAGACAAAAGACTTGTAATTGCTCTTACCTATATATATGGGGTAGGACCTGCTCGTTCAGTCGAAATAATTAAAAAAGCTAATTTAACTGAGTCTGTTCGAGTTAAGGAGCTGACAACAGATCAAGAGGAATCACTTCGTAAAGTTATAGCTGATTTTGAGTTTGTCTTGGAGTCGGATCTAAAGCGAGAAGTAGCACAAAATATTAAGCGCCTTCAGGATATTGGTTCTTATCGTGGTTTTCGTCATAGACGAAGATTACCTGTTCGGGGGCAACGGACAAAGACAAATTCTCGTACAAAACGAGGGAAGAGAGGAACGGTTGCTAATAAGAAAAAAGTTACAAAGTAATCTGAACTAGTATTTTGAAAAAATTAAAATCTCTAAAATATGGCCATTAAAAGTAGTAAAAAACGAACACGAAAGCAATTTGAAACCGGGCAGGTTCATATTAAGGCAAATTACAATAACACCATTGTAACCCTAACTGATCCAGCGGGTAATGTTTTAGCGTGGAGCTCGCCAGGGGCGAATAACTTCAAAGGCGCTCGACAGTCTACGCCTTATGCAGGTCAAGTATCGGCGGAAGTTGTGGCCGAAAAAGCTCAGGCTTTTGGGATGAAGTCGGTTGAGGTTTATGTTAAAGGGATGGGGCCAGGTAGAGATCAAACTATTCGAGGTCTTATGAATAAGGGCTTGGATGTTGCTTCTATTGCGGACGTTACACGAGTTCCTCATGGAGGATGTAGAGCAGAAAGACAACGACGAAATTAGAAAATTATAAAATTATAAAACAATTATGAGATATACAGGACCAAAAGCACGACAATGTAGAAGAGAAGGAGTGAACCTCTTTGCTTCACCTAAATACCAAAAGATTTTGGCTAAAAATCCAAATATTCCTGGTATGCATGGGGGGAAGCGTTTGGGGAAGATGACGGAATACGCAAAGCAACTTCGAGAAAAACAAAAGGCTCGACGAATGTTCGGGATTTCGGAAAAACAATTTAAACGATATTTTGATAAGGCCGATCGATCAAAAGAAGTGACGGGAGATAAATTGCTTCAGTTACTTGAACTTCGTCTTGATAATGTCCTTTTTCGTTCTGGTATAGCGGTTACACGAATGCAGGCTCGACAGTTTGCCTCTCATGGACTTTTTACACTAAATGGAAAAAGAATTACCGTCCCTTCTATTGAAGTAAAAGTTGGAGATATTATTGAAGTGAAATCTAATAAGAAAAGTTCTCCTATTTTTGCCTCAAACAAAGAAGAGATGAAGGATTATATCGTACCGGATTGGATTAAGGTAGATACAGGAGCCATTAAGATTGAAATTTTAGCTATGCCTGAAGTAAAACACTTTGAACAGATGATTAATACACAACCTGTCGTTGAGTTCTATTCTCGATAAAACAAAAAATAGATATTTATCATTTCTTAAAAAAATTAAAAAATATGCACATTCTTCACGTAACTATCGGAGCACCAAAGCTTAAGATTGAGGCTGAAAATAAAAATCTAGCCGTTTTGACGGTGGGACCATTACCATCTGGTTACGGAATGACAATCGGGAATGCTCTTAGAAGAGTACTTCTTTCGAGCCTACCTGGTACGGCGGTCACAGCCGTTAAGGTTACGGGGATGACGCATGAATATGATACCATAAAAGGTGTTTCTGATTCACTATTAGATATTATCCTTAATCTTCGAGGATTACGTCTTCGGAAGCACTCGAAAGAGGCTGAAGTTATAACGGTTCCATTCGTTAAATCAGGTGTTATTACCGCGAAAGATTTGAAGGTATCGAGTGATATTGAGATTATTGATCCTTCTCAAGTTATTACGACTTGTGATGGAGCTTCTGCGAAGTTGAAGATGGAAATTCGTGTTGAACGAGGCGTTGGTTATAAGGTGGTGTCAAACGAAGATAGCGTCGCTGAAGAAGATCCAGAGTTCATTCTTATGGATGCCAACTTCTCTCCTATTAAAAAAGTAAAATACGAAGTAATTCCGGCTAGGGTCGGAGATCAAACCAATCTTGATCAACTACGATTAGAAGTTGAGACTGATGGAAGCCTGGAAGCGGAAAATGCTATTAAGCTTTCGGCTTCAATCCTTGAAAGTTATTTTCAGCTATTTAATACAGAAGATGCTTATACTGATGAAGATTTTACTACTAATTTCTCAGCCATTAAGGCTAAGGAAGAAGCGGAAAAAGCAGCTTCAGCGGCTGTAGAAGAATCTTTTACGCCTATTGATATATTAGGGTTCTCTCAACGAACGCTTAATGCGCTTGTCAATGGAGGTATTACTTCGGTTGAAGAGCTACTAAAAACGCCTATGAGTCAGCTTTCACAGCTTCGTGGGTTTGGACAAAAAGCAAAAACAGAATTAGAAGAAGTCCTTAAAGAGCGCGGATATGCTTCTACAGCACCAGCTCCTACTATTAACGAAGAAAACTAAAGATGAGACATCGAAATAAAAAAGCGATTCTGAACCGACCAGCTGATCAGCGTAAAGCCTTGATCCGAAACTTAATTTCGTCACTATTCCTCCACGGGAAAGTAAAGACAACGGATGCGAAAGCGAAAGCTTTGAGTTCTGAAGCGGAAAAACTTATCACCCTTGTAAAAGGGAAAGATGATATGAATGCTATCCGTGAATTAAAAAAGGTTATATTTACGGAGGAATCTTCGATAAAAGCGCTTGATTATATCAAAACAACCACCAAAACTTCGGGATTTACTCGAACAACAAAGGTAGGTCTTCGAGCAGGAGATAATGCGCTTCTTATTCAAGTTGACCTTATTACGAACTAGTATTCTTGAAAATTCTAAACTGAAACTCAATCAAATGAAAAAGACAACACTACGGCAAAATGTTACAAACGGCGACCGAGAATGGTTCGTTCTTGATGCAGACGGAAAAACTATTGGAGATATTGCTACCGTGGTAGCCGATACCCTGCGAGGGAAGAATCGTCCAGATTATACACCACATGTTGATGGAGGTGCTTATGTGGTAATCCTTAATGCAGAAAAAGTAGTAGCGACTGGGAATAAAGAAAAAGATAAAAAATACTACCGTCATTCTGGATATCTAGGGAATCTAAAGACAGAAACCCTACAAATGGTTCGAGAAAAATCACCAACAAGAATTTTGGAAGCCGCGGTAAAAGGTATGTTGCCTAAGAATAAGCTGAGAAAACCACAAATGAGAAGACTTTTCTTAATTGTTGGATCAGATAATCCACATGAGGCACAAAAGGCAACAGAACTCATAATTAAATAATTTAAAACAATTTACAATGGCAAATAAAGGAGCATATTTTTACGCAAACGGAAAACGGAAAAGCGCTGTAGCAACTGTACGGCTTTATCCAGAAGGAAGTGGCGATATCACCATTAACGGGAACTCTTTGCGAGAATGGGCTGATACAGATGAAATTGTTGCCCGAGTTTCTAAGCCATTAACCCTTCTGGGGGAAAGAAAGGATGTAAATATCGAAATTATCACCCGAGGTGGTGGTAAGGTAGCACAAGCCGATAGTATCGCGCTTGGTATTGCTAGAGCCTTTGTGAAAAAGGACAGTACTAACCGAGAGCAACTAAAAGTAGAAGATCTTCTTACACGAGATTCTCGTGTTAAAGAACGGAAGAAACCAGGGAGACCTAGAGCGCGTAAATCGAAACAATGGTCTAAGCGTTAAGAAGATATCACATTCTTCAGAATACAAATCCATACATGCTAGTGTGGATTTTTTTATATCTTTATAGGGACTTCATTTTTCTGTACTATTTTTGTCCAAATTGTTCGAAATAAATAAGTTCTTCTACTTCTTTTCGGGGGAGTTGTGGCTTTTCTTTATCCGGAAGACCTTTCCCAATAGCGATTAATAAAACCGGAATTCGATCTTCGGGGATATTTAAAAAAGTCTTTAGTTTTGGCTGAGAAAGTCCCATCATTGGGCAAGTCTGTAACCCTAGTGATTCTGCCGCGTAGAGCAGTGAAACGGCCGCAAAGCTAGCATTTCTCAGGGCCATTTGTCGAAGGATACCCTCTTTTCGTTTTTTGGTAAAAGTATGGTAATAAGTAGGAACCTGATCCTGAGTACAGTAACCATATTTTACCCAGTCGCGCAGTAATTGGTTGGGGTCACGCACAATTTTAGTATCACCGAGTACAACAATAGCATTTCCGGCTTCCACGATTTGCGTCTGATTGAACGCAATTTCCCCCATCGTTTTGATGGCTTCTTCTTCACGAATAAGAATGAATTCCCAAGGCTGAGCATTATAACCAGAGGGGGTGTATCGTACCATATCAATGAGCGATTTAAAGAGGGTATCACTAAGTTTGAAGTCTGGTTCAAAGTGGTGCATAGATCGACGAGACCGTATAAGTTTATTGAAATCCATTTTTTAGGTTCTTTTTAAAAATAAAATACCTAAGATAAGAAATATCACATGGGTTACATTCATAGCGGTTGGAAGGATATAATTTCCCATACGAGGGAAAACCGCATAAAGTATAAAAATACTCGCGAGAATAACAACCGGTGGAAAGAACGCGTACTTCCGTGAAAAATAAGATTGTCCGGTACCAACAAGATAGGAAAACAAGCCAGAAAGCCCTATAATCAATCCCCAAACAATTTTTAATAATATATCATAATCATGCGAAATAGCTCGAATTATTTTTTCAATAACGGTTACCGAATCAGGTGAAATAGCTTTTTCCGCAACGGAAAAGACCAGGATACTTCGAGAAGAAATCCAGACCATAGCGAGAAAAAAAGTATAAATAGCTAGCCCAAAAAAGCATTTTGCTACCCATGGACGATTGGTTTTGAGATTTCGAAAAATAAAGTAATAGCCCAAAAAGTAAGCCGGAGCGAATAATACCGACATAAAATGACCAATATTGGCCATTTGTAAATTCTTGCCGGCTAAAAAACTATAATCCTCAAATCCATAGCCACCCGAAGGCGCAAAAAGCAAGAGCCATTCTCCAATCCCGACAACAGTTATGCCGAGTATTGCCGCAAGACCGATGATGAGAGTATTTTTCATATTAGAAGTATTATTTATCCTCAAGCCCTAATACTCGATTGAGATTTCCGATAATAAATCGCCAGATATAAGCGTAAAAAAGGATCCCTAAAGGTAAGGCCCACAAAGGCTGTGTAAAAAGAAAAAGGTGATCGGGAACTTTATTGAGAATACCGATACTGGGGAAAATAGCCCCAAAAGTAAGTCCAAAAATCCAAAGTTTTCCCTCATAGGTTTTAGCGGGTATTTTATCAATAATCTGCCAGAATATAATATTTCCACCCCCTAATAAAAGCGGTAAAATCCAGATAACCGGTCGCCATTCAAAGTCTGGATAATTGAAGTAAGAGCTAATAGCGAGGAGCGTTATAGGCAAAAATAAAGCGGGATAAGCACTACCCGCAATAAAGGCTCTGAGTATTTGGTTTGGAATTTTTGGCATTGTTTTAATTTTTAAGCTGAAAATGACGCTTTACCATGGGCCAAAAAATATTTTTTGAGGTAGGTGGTAATGACTTTACCACAACTGCCAAGGTGTGCGCAAAGGATTTCATAAACCGGTAGCGTTTTATCCACGATACATTTTTGTCCAGTAAATTAAGCGGAAAGGGGAGGAAAAGGTTAATCTCAATAATTTTAAACTTACCCGCTATCAGATCAGCATAAGAATCAGCTTTACATCCAAATCGAGCAAGTTTTGTAGGGACTATTGTTTTGAGATTTTTCTGAATTTTTTGACATTCAAGTGGTGAAAAATCATGAGAAATATCCATATTTTGTGTTTGGTTATAGATACCGTTAATCGGAAATTCCTCTCCGTTAAAATCATGCATTTGGGTAATAGAAAGAAGCTGATCATTGAGAAAATAAATATCAATTTCTAGTCCTGGAATAGCTTCTTGCACAAAATAAGGGGTCTTCTTTTTTTTAATAACGGCTAAATAGGTTCTGAGACTTTTTATATTATCCGCACGGAAAATTCCCTGTGAATTCTGCCCCCATTCTGGCTTCAAAAAAACAGGAAACATAAACATTTCTTCAATTTGTTTTTCCCATGACTTATGACAACTTTTATCGAGAAGGAAGGTTTTTGGTCGCCATTTTTTAGGGATTTTTTTTTCGATATCTAGTTTTGAAAAGATATGTCGTTTTTCATCGTAAATAGCCGCATTCACTTGTGAAAAACGCCATGGTTTCGCCCCAATCTTGAGACAGTACCACATGAAATAAAAAATAAGCAGGTTTCGCATTTTTATATTTGTAAATACTTAACGGTTGATGGTGCCAATCCAAAATCACTAGGTGGATTAATATTAATACCGTGGCATTGTGAAATCAGTTGCATTATAGCCTCATGATGAATTGTATGATTGAAAACTTGGTCTAGTTCTACTAGGAAACTAGTATTAACAAAAGCCCCTGAAAATACTTTTTTCTTTGCTTCCCAGTTTTCAGAAAAATCAAAATGAGTAAAACGCTCAATAATTGTATTGATTTCATCAATTGCTTTTTGTGGGAGAAGTTCTACCTCCTTCTTTCTAGATCGATTATCATAATCAATAATCGCCTCGTTATTTTTTAATCCATCAAGTAAAATATTATAAAATTCTAGTGTATGTCTTACTTGACCCCCAATAGCGCCAAAAGTCTTATTGGGAGGTGTTTTATAAATATCCTCCAAGGGTATGAACTCTTTTAAGAAAACTAATAATACTTTTAAAATATCAATACTTAATTTTCTAGAGACTTCCAACTTACTATCTATTTCAAACTCAGCTTTTTTTACAAGATCTCCTTCATCTGGTCTTCCGCTGCGACTCCAAAATGTCAAATTTGAATTTGTTATGCACGCAACAGAACTTGCAATTGTTCTAGAGTGAGCACCTACCATGCAGGGAGATGTAAGATTACTACCATCACCAGAGTCAGAAAGGAGCGTCTCGATATCCTGAACGGTTTCCAATGTATATTTACCTACTTTTTCAGCCAAAATTTCCATTCGTTGATCTGATACTCCATAAGAAGAAGAAACAGCGAGAAATTCAGAATCTTCTATTTTTCTTACTTCTAACTTACGCCCATCCCAAACTTTTAAATAAAATTCACGACCAACAACTGCAAATAGCTGAAATGGGGGATATTCTTTACAAAAATCTATATCAATATCTCCCCACTCTAAATTTTTATTTAAAAGGGCCGGTATGATAGTTCCTCGGGAAATTGGATTCTTCGGAGAAAGACCATCATTATTTAATAAGGCAAAATAATGACCATCTTTTCTTGCTCCAGTCCAAGTTCCTTCAGACCTTTCATCAACTGGGTAAATGGAAGTATTATTTTCTCTATAATTAGAATGTTGTCTGTCGGGATCTTCATCACGGTTAAAACCAATAATTATATCCTCTTGAGATTTTACAGCGACTAAAATACACATTAATTATTTTTTAATAAGTTACCAACTCAGGTATATTGACAATCGACAGAAAGTAAAGGATACGACTATAAATAAAACTACTAATTTGTAGAAACTAAATGTTTGTTCCCTAACTTGTGCGGAGAGTCAACGCCACAAATCGCGGCAACTTGCTCGATCCCATGATTATGAGCGTGTAGGTAGTTTTTTATATTTGCTACTTTTGCCTCAAAAGCCTGCGCAAAGGCTCTTCGATTTGATTTATTCATCGTGGCGATTCCTACCGGACAATTCCCGTGCTCTCCAGAGCATTTTGCCGCACGAATACAGCCGGCTGAAATCATAATAGATCGTGCATTTCCGATAGCATCCGCTCCCAAAGCAAGGACTCTAGCAGAAGCATGTGGGGCGTATATCTTGGAAGAAGCGAGGATTTTTACTTTTTTCCGTAGCTTATATTTTTTTAGTAACCCGTCAACAATAGGGACGGCTCGATCTATTTTTTTCCCGAATAGAATAGAAAGCGCGATTGGGGCGGCTCCAGAACCACCATCACCGCCATCAACTGTGATGAAATCTAAAATATCACCTGTTTTTTGCATCGTGATAATAAGCGATTCAATATTTTTTTCATTCGCGATTACAACCTTGGCTCCGACTGGTTTTCCATCAGATTTTACCGATAGTTTTGTACAAAAAGCCAAAAAATCGGCTTCACCATTTTCGTCAAAATAAGGAAACCTGTTTGGCGATATTAGGTCTTTATGCGGGGAAACGCCTCGAATATCCGCAATAACTTTCGTATTCTTCAAGGCTTTGAGAATTCCACCCGATTGTTTGGCGCCTTGGGCGAGTTTTATCTCTACTGCTGAACAAAATGACATTATTTTTTGGAACCGATCCCAGTTTATTTTGCCTGATTCATCATGCAGTCCATTGAGACTTGATCCGATCTGGAAGATTATTTTTCCAGCTTTTTCCGGGACAGTTTTTGGAAAATATTTCAGATCCGCCTGCCAGTTTATTTTATAAAAAACGAAGTGTTTTTGGTCAAAAAGGTAGGCATCACGAAACTGTTTTTCACAAAAGAGAAAGCCTAAAAAATCAATAGTTCGGTTTTTGAGCCGTTTCCCAGGCGCCAAAAAGTACATAATCCGAAAGATTACTGGCACCTTCTTTGTCTGCCAAAATTTAGCTGACGGATTGTATGGCAATCGTGGAATATGATGTACCGAAAATCCACCTTCACCGGTATTGGCAGGTGTTTGTGTATCCGCACAGGCGGAAAACATAGCCGCAGTCGCTTCAAAGCTTAGCGCGCCAAGACTCATGGCCGATCGGTAAAAATAACCGTTAAATGCTAGGGGATGTTTTCGATTGTGTTCTCCCAAAATAGGGTATTGGCACCGCATTTCGTCTTCATTTTTGGGATAAGGCGCGTGAATCATCTGAATTTTTTCGGCCGTAAGCTTTCCCGTTGTATCGAATTTATCAAAAGCAAAATAGCCGGTTTTACCCGACGAAACATTCAGAATCCATTCGATTATTTCACGCGGTGCAAAAGCGTTATCGTCACCGAAATATTGGCGAAAAAAGGGGCGTAACTCGTGGAAAAAGTAGCGAAAGTTTCCGAGCAAGGGAAAACTGGATCGTACTATGTTTTTGGTCTGAAAAAATCGTTCATAGATAAATAAGAGTAGGAGTAATAATAAAAAGAACAGACCGAGACCAATGAGAATTTGAATTAACATGATCACGAGCCTACTTTATTCGGCATAAAAACTAAACTTTTTCGTGTTGTTTTGGTTACTCCTTGGCTAATTTCTAGCTGAGAACCTGTTTAATATCTTCATTGTCGGACGGGGGTGTATTTAATTTTGGATGTAAATTAAAATAGACCAACCCCATTCGAAACATTTTAAGCGGAAATAAAACGAAGAGAGGATTGCTCTCCTGACGATCATTTTTTATACAAAAAACGATCTACTCGAGGGCTCAAATAATCGTCGCAAGCTCCTCGTTTTTCGCCTGAACCTCTTTTTCGGTTTAAATTCACTCTTTCTGCAAAATTAAAAAATGTGAATGAGTCCTTCGGACTCATTCACATTTTTTATGGCGGATGTCCAATCGACACTCAAAGTCAGAATACCGCGAAATGGTGTATAAATATCTGGCGGAGAAGAGAGGATTTGAACCTCCGATACCATCACTGGTATACTCCCTTAGCAGGGGAGCGCGTTCGACCACTCTGCCACTTCTCCGTTGCGAGTGCGATCGTGATTTTAACCTTCGTCATAAAATTGGCAAATTAAATTATTTCTTTTCTTTTTTTTCGCTACAATTCAGATCGTTTAGGTAAGGAAAGTCTGGTAAATTAATAAGTAGTGCTTAAATGTATCGAAGAGACAGCCTAAGAAATTCGTCTTTTCGTTAAATTTAAACTCAAAATCCTTTCTGATAAAGGATTATCAAAAAAGATTTATTCGTTGAAATTTTATCAAAAATACTATAATTTCTTGATCGGCTGAATTTATCAGGCTTTCCGTAAAAGTATCACAAAAAACTCATGAAAATACTGCTTCTCGGTTCTGGTGCGTTAAAAATAGGGCAAGCGGGTGAATTTGACTACTCCGGAAGCCAAGCGATTAAAACCTTCAAACAGAATGGGCATGAAGTTGTGCTTATTAATCCCAATATTGCCACGGTTCAGACCGATCCAAAAAACTTTGCACCGAGTGGAAATTGTGCGGATAAGGTTTATTTTTTACCCGTAACAATTGATTTTGTTGAAAAAATAATCAAAAAAGAAAAACCGGACACGCTGGCATTGAGTTTTGGGGGACAAACCGCGTTAAATTGTGGACTTGAGCTAGAAGCCTCGGGGTTTCTCAGCAAACATAATGTTTCGGTTATGGGGACGCCTGTGGACGTGATTAACGCGACGGAAGATCGAGAGATTTTTGTTCAAAAGTGTACCGAAGTGGGCGTTTTGACGCCACGATCAATTCCGGCCAGGAATATGGAGGACGCGATAGCCGCTTCAGAAGAAATTGGTTTCCCGCTTATCATGCGTGCTGGGTTTGCGCTAGGGGGTAAAGGGTCAGGATTTTGTGAAGAACGAGAAGATTTTCAAGCGATGGTAAAAGACGCTTTTGCGTTCTCTCCACAAGTATTGGTAGAAGAAGATCTTCGTGGTTGGAAAGAGGTTGAATATGAGGTTGTTCGTGATGAAGCGGATAATTGTATCACCGTGGTCAATATGGAAAATTTTGATCCACTGGGGATTCATACAGGGGAATCCATTGTTATTTCTCCAAGCCAGACTCTAAGCAATGCAGAATATCAAATGCTACGAACGGTAGCGATCAAAATGACACGACATTTAGGAATTATTGGGGAGTGTAATATTCAGTATGCCCTTGATCCGAATAGACCGACTGAATACAGAGTTATTGAGATGAATCCTCGTTTGAGTAGGAGTTCGGCGCTCGCTTCTAAGGCGACGGGTTACCCTTTGGCGGCGGTAGCGGCTGAGATTTTGTGCGGTAAAACCATGCCCGAAATCCCCAATGCGATCACCAAAGTTACGAGTAGCTTTTTTGAGCCAGCGCTTGATTATGTAGCGTTAAAAATTCCGCGTTGGGATCTTCAAAAATTTCGAAAAGTTTCGCACCAAATCGCGACAGAAATGAAGTCAGTCGGAGAAGTTATGGCTTTGGGGCGAAATTTCCCAGAAGTGCTACAAAAAGCGATTCGAATGCTCGCAATTGGATCCGAGGGTATTTTGGATTCGCCGATTAAGTTTAAGCACAAAAAGGACATTGAAGAAAATATTTGCATTGCGTCCCCGAGACGACTTTTTGCTTTAGCCGAAGGGCTTTTTTTCGATCATTTTACGCTTGAAGCGATATGGGAAATGACAAAAATCGATCACTGGTTTTTACAACAGATAAAACGCATTACCGATCAAGCGAAATGTTTACAGAAAAATGGAAAAAAATTGGATAAAGCCACGCTGAAACAATCTAAGATTTTAGGATTTTCAGATACCGAGATCGCCAGACTAACGAATCAGAAAACGGCTGATATTCGTACCTTACGAAAAAAGTATGGTATTATCCCTATTACCAAGCAAATTGATACGCTTGCCGCGGAATTTCCTGCTCAGACAAATTATCTCTACACGACTTATCTGGGTGAAAAAGATGACGTGTAAAACACTTATTTTCGTTTCTTGATAACCTGATCAACGAGTCCATATTTACCGTACGCAACGGCTTCTTCCGCTCGAATATAGTTATCACGATCGCAGTCTTCGATTACTTTTTTAGCTTCTTGCCCGGTACATTGCTCAATAATCTTATAGAGTATTTCTTTGGTTTCGATGATATGGTTTGCATGAATCGCGATATCCGAGGCTTGTCCTTGTGTTCCGCCCAAAGGCTGATGGATCATAACTTCTGAATGGGGCAGAATAAACCGTTTGCCTCGTTCACCACTCATGAGGATCATAGCGCCCATAGAAGCCGCCATGCCCATGCAAACGGTCGAGACATCAGGCTTGATAAAGTTCATGGTATCGATGATAGCCATTCCCGCACTCACGCTTCCGCCTGGAGAGTTTACATAGAGTGTGATATCTTTTTTAGCGTCTTCTGATTCGAGAAACAATAATTGGGCCACAATCAGGCTAGCCATATGATCTTCTACTTGTCCTTGGACAAAAATTATTCGTTCTTTGAGCAGTCGTGAATAAATATCAAAAGCTCGTTCACCTGTATCTGTTTTTTCTATAACGGTCGGAACGAGATGGGCGGATTCATCGGTTGTATGTTGTGAGATGAGAGGCATGTTTTATTTGTTTTTTTAAATTTCATTATTATAGCGTCTTTGTGGGCACAAAGCAACTACTTGATCTTGACTAATTATTTGAGACTTATTTTTTACGTTTGGCGATGAAAAATCCTAGAAAGGCTATAGCGATAATCGCTATGATACCCCCAATAGTGGTGCTAGACATCTCTACCTGGGGCTTGGTGGCCGTTGTTTTTGGATTCTTAGCGGCTACCTTGGGATCTGTTTTTACAAAATCACAAGCATCACCGAGTCCATCATGATCACTATCTTTTTGATCTTCATTTTTTACCGCGTCACAATTATCGGCAACATTTCCAATACCATCCATATCAGAATCAATTTGTGACTGGTTTTTCTGATCAACAGCATTGTCACATTTATCGCCAATTCGGTCATCATCCGTGTCTTTTTGTTTTTTATTCGGGATCGTTGGGCAGTTGTCTTTTTCATTGGCAATACCGTCTTTATCAAAATCAGGATCCGCTAATCGGTTCATTTGTCGCTTACCAAGCGTGGCTACAAACTTGAAAGCAGGAGGTGTTCCTTGATTTCGACGAAGGTATCTTTTTGAGTTAATATCAGGATTACCATAAATAACACGGTATCGTGTGTTTGGCTCAGCTTTAAAGTAGATGTCTGCTGATCGATTGGCTTCAAATTTAATGTCTTGTAATTTAACGCTCATACCCCAGAGTGATATTTTAAAGAACTGATAATTCGCTTTTGTCAGGCTGACTCTCGGTTGAAAAGGTCTTTTCGCCACAATAGATTTAAGATCCTTTTCCCTATTTCCCGCTTTGATTTCCATAAACCTAATTTTAGCGCCTTCAGTAGGAATGATTTCAATGGTATGAATCGATTTTGGGGAACCAAGATCAAAAATAACCCATGAATCATTACGACCATCTACCCGTTCATCAAAGGCATAGCTAGTAAATTCATTGCCATCAAGGATGTTTTTAGGATCATCATTTTTAGCGGAAGAAAAAGTGATCTGGTTAAAACTATCAACTTTTTTGGGAAAACGATCCATAAGGACAAAAGGAACATCTTCATTATTGTCGTTTATCAGTTGAAAATTTGAATAATCTTCTTTAATTGTTGTTAGGATTGGTTGATCAAAGGAAGCCTTTATAACGGTAGGATTTTTAAGCTGAAAACTTTTAATATCCTTGCTATAAGGGTAAAGAGATGGATTCGGCGCTGCGGCGAGAGCTAAAGGCGTTAGTAAAAAAGTTGAAAGCGTGAATAATATTTTTTTCATGGTTTTTGGTTAGGGGTATAGGAGAATTATTAGGTTAAGCGGCTACAGCAGCTTGTTTTTCGAATTCTCTTTGTTTAAGAGCTTCTTGTTGCTCGATCATATTTTTAATCGCCATGGTTTGGACGATACCAGATCGTTCTTCTTCACCTAATTTCATACCGATGAATTTAAGCGTATCTTTTAGATAGGGGATAAGTGTGTATTCGAGTGCGTTAACTCGTCGACGAGTTTTTTCGATTTCAATGGCGAGGTTCTCGGCTGATTTTTCAATTTCGGCTAGTTGTAAGAGCAAGATGAAAACCTTGGAAAATTTAGAAATAGCAATATCCAGTTCTCCTCGTGTTTGAACGAGTCCATAATGCAGTGGGTTTCCTTTTGAGTGTAGGTCGAATATGGGAATTTTGACCGACATAACATTTTTAGTTTTAACCTTTAGGCTTAGTTTCTGAGCCGGGACCGATAGGGTGTTTTCAAGGATGGACTTTGGTAAAAGCGCTTGTGCTTCCAAAAAAGCCGCATTGGCTTCACGGATAGCAGCTTCTACTTCAACTCTTAGCGCTTTGGCTTTGTGGACGATCTTGAGAAACTCCTGCATTAAACCGTCTTGTTTGTCCTTGAGAAGCTTGTGCCCTCTTTCGGCTACTTTTGTCTGATTCTTCAGATTAAGCATGGTCATTCGCGTTGCCGTTACATTTTTAATCGCCATTTTTTTGTTTAGGTTAAGTCCTTACTTGGGTAAAATCTTCCGGATTTTAGAATAATTAAGGTTTGTGTCAAAAATTAACGGTACTGTTTTAAGGAAAGTCTTATGGATTTGGCTAGTTATGAATGACAATTGACCCGTCTTCAAAGGGAAATTTCTCTATTTTTAGACGCCAATTTTTTATCGTTGGAAATTGTGTTTGAAGCATTTTGTGAAGTGAATGATGGAAAGATTCTAGTAGTTTGAAAGACTTGTTTTGGGGAAAGTTCTGTACGGTTTGGTAAATAGTAAAATAATCGACGGTATCCTGAATATCATCCGATTTTTCAGCTTTATTTGTCTGAAACTCGAATGCAATTGAAACGAGAATGGTTTGCTTCGTAGCGCGTTCTGTGTCAGGAACCCCTAGATAGATTTTGACCGGAATATTAGTGAGCGTAAATTGCATACTTTATTTGCAAGGATTTAATTCATAAACTTAACGGCGTTATCAACCGCTTCTTCCGATCCAATGAAGATAGAAGAGGTTTGGTGATAGTCATTAATCGTAATATCGAGGATAGAGGCACCTTTTTCTGTTTTGGCTTCACCGCCGGCTTCTCGAAACGCAAAGGCAAAGGGCGCACACTCAAAAAGAAGTCGAAGTTTCCCGTTTGGATATTTTGAATGCGATGGATAAGCAAAAACACCATTTCCTTTTAATAAAATATGATTGAGGTCCGGCACCATGCCTCCCGAGTATCGAAGCGTTTTACCACTCAAGATACAATCATCAACCCAGTTTTTGAAGGCTTCATTTTCTTGGCAAGATCGCAAATTTCCCGGAGCGAAATACTGTGCTTTATCCTTTAATTTCAGCCCTTCTTTGACCAGAATGAATTCCCCGACATCATTGAGCTCAAACTCATGAACGCCTTTATCTTTAATCGCGATAACCAGCGTGATTCTTGGCCCATAGACGGCATAACAAGAGGCCACAAAATGTTTATCAACTTTCCGGTCAAGAATATCAGCGGATTTTTCCCAAATACCAAAAATAGAACCAATAGAACAGTTTACATCGACTAGTGAAGATCCGTCGAGCGGGTCATATGCTACAAAAAAATCACCACGAGGGGCAGGGAAATATTCAGGGGCTTCTTTTTCTTCGGAAACAATAACCTTGGCGAGTTCTGATTTTTTTAGTTCATCGGCAATAATGTTATCGGCTAAAACATCCATGGCGACCTGAGCTTCTCCAAAGCTGTTTTCAGCGCCTTGTTTACCCGTATTACCGGCTCGAATCGAGAAATTAATATATTTCACACTTCGTGCGATATGATAGAGGAGTGATCGAATATCACTGGGAACGCCTTTCTCACGAAGAAAATGGTTAAAAGACTGCATTAGTTTAGTTGGTTAAAAAAGTCATTTCTTAGCGCATCAGATGTCTCGAAGTCACCATAAAAAGCCGTGGTAACCGTTTCGGCATTGATTTGCTTTACGCCTCGCGCGCACATACAGAGATGGGTCCCCGTCATAGCGATAGCGACCCCTTTGGGTTTTAGTTGTTGATACAGGGTTTTGGCTATTTGAACCGTAAGGCGTTCTTGATTTTGGAGCCTTTTGGCAAAAACTTCCACTAAGCGTGGTAGTTTTGATAACCCGGTTATTTTTTTATCAGGGATGTAGGCTAGGTGAACTTTCCCGTAAAAAGGCACCATGTGATGCTCACAATGAGAAAAATAGTCAATATTACGAACTAAAAGCATTTCTTTATACCCTTCATTTGAAAAAGTCTTGAGGACGCTTTTGGGGTCCGTATGGTAGCCCGAAAAAAAATCTTTTTGAGCTTTGGCTACTCGTTTAGGGGTTTCGACCAAGCCTTCACGGTCAGGATCTTCACCAATATTTATAAGTATTTGTCGTATGCAGTCTTGTGTATTCATTAAGGCAGAATTTAGAGGAAAGGCAAACTAAGCTTGAGCTTCTTTTATGATTCGAACGAAAATACCGAGAAGTATAACAATAATAGAAAAAGGTAATACCAGAACACAAATGAGCGAAACCCAAAAAGGAATAATATATTTTTTATGTGTAAATATATTTAAAAGATAGTTGAGGTTATAAGAAAAAAGATACACATACATCATGAACAGGAAGACAATAAAAGTGAGTATCCACAGGATAATACCGAAGAAAAATCCCGCACCGAGTTCGGGACTCTCCCATTTAGGGCGTTCTGGTGGAATGCGTCGTACTTTATTAAGCATGTAATTTTATTTTAGTTTCTTGGAATAAGAAGTCTATTTTTTTACAGAGGATAATGGTTTTAAGGGTAATTCCCAAAATCCTGTGCTGGAGGTATAGTGAAGCTATGGAAATAAATTTATATGACGAAATCGTACCAGGGGTAATGAAAGGAAAGTTTGAGATAAAGAAAGTGGAAAAACGGACAGAACG
>JALWQU010000094.1 GCA_026982915.1 Candidatus Altimarinota bacterium
CTTATCAACGATGTTTTATTATGACTACTGCTTTTTTGTCTCAAAATCCTGTCAAACTTTTTTGGGGCTTTTTTGGCTCTTTTTCTATAATTTTAGAGCTGTTTTTTCAGAATGGCTGAATAGTTACGTTTTTTCTTAATAGCCTTTGTTGTTTGATCAATAGCCTCACGCTGATTTGGACGAAATGGAAATTCGGAACTTTGAGAAGGAATTCTTTCTCTAGTTGTTAATGCTGGACGCCCTTCTTTTACAGCTTGAATTGCTTTTTTTGCTATTTCTAAACTAACCTCAAACCATTCTGAGTGTTGATTTCTTACATTTTCAGATTTACGTTTATATCCAGAACGCTTAAGAACTTCATGAACATCATGATCAGAAAAGTATTCTTCCTTATTAGTAATAGCAAGTTCAGCGTATTCTAATTTATAAGGGATATCTGCTGTTTTTGTTTGCTGTTTTATGCGTTTATGAGCCGCTAATTTGATATCTTCTTGTTTTGGATTAATAGAAGATGCCGTGGCACTCCCAATTTTCAAGCGACCTTTATGGTTTTCATCTGGAATGGAATAAATATAAATTATTCCGTATGAAAAAGTTTTACTTATAGCATTGGCTGGATATTTTTTTTGATTTTCTGACCGATGGTTCCTTCTGAATTTGCCATATTTCGTAGGTATTAGATTCTCAATAAATTCATCTAAAACAAGTCTACTCTTTTGCCTTTCTTTTTCAAGACAAACAACTTTCCCTATGTTTACGAAATAACCGAACAAAGTTGCCTATAGACACGGCCATTCAGTAGAAATACGCCACAGCATATCTCTACGCATCATTATTTACCAAAAAACACAGAAAAACACTTAATGGCCTCATCAATACATTCCCAAAAAAATCGCTGATGAAGTACCAACTACTAAGCGGTTTTTTTGTAGACGAAGACTAAACGGAGGTTTTGTAGTTTGCCTCGAAAGAGGAAAACGGAGAAACCGTAGTTTAATCTGAGGACATGGTGGGTCGGGGCAGAGTTGAACTGCCGGCCAACTGGTTAAAAGCCAGATGCTCTACCACTGAGCTACCGACCCGTAGTGCTTTTTTTGTTTCTCGTTAAATAAAAGATTTTTTGATAAAATCTGGTGGAGCTACAGGGATTCGAACCCTGGACCCCCTGCTTGCAAAGCAGGTGCTCTAGCCAGCTGAGCTATAGCCCCGTAAAATAGAAATTAACCAAAAAATGGACCAAGTGCAGAATTAAGCATTGGTTGGATAGCGCCAATTACCCACATAAAGGATAAAATAGTAACCGCTAACCCCAAAAGCTTTATAAAAGTGTAAGTACCTCCCTGAAGGAAGAACCGCTCTGCAAAGCCAATCTCACCCGTGAAATCAACAATGTTTTTAGCGTAATAAATCATCGCTACACCTGCCGGAATCAGGATCCAAGCTAACATTTTTATTTTTTTAAAATAATCGAAAAGAACAAAAAAAGCCACGCGATTGTAGAGAACCCTTATTTTTTTGTCAAAAATTTTCTTGCAAGTTTTTATAAATAGGACGAAAATGGAGCTATTATGCCTTTTGCCCCTGTAGACGTCTTCGAAGAAATCATTGATCGGGAAATCCCCGCTGATATCGTACTGGAAACCGATACCATTATTGCTTTTCGTGATATTTACCCAAAAGCCAAAGTACACATACTCATTGTCCCGAAGCACCCATACAAAACTGCCAAAGAAGTCCGTCGTGACAATGTCGAGACTTTTGGGAAACTTTTTTTGGTCGCCAAACAAGTAGCGGAAATGGAAGGACTTGATGACTACAAGCTACATATGAATGTGGGGGAAACGGCCGGACAGGTTATCCCACGAGTACACCTACACCTTTTGAGTAAGGAATTCAAAAGCGCTATTTAGAAGTCTCATAAATCATTAAGGAAAGTCTGATAAATTAATAAATGTCACCTAAATGAAGTAAATAAACAGCCTAAGAAATTCGTCTTTTCGTAAAATTTAAACTCAAAATCCTTTCTGATAAAGGATTATCAAAAAAGATTTATTCGTTGAAATTTTATCAAAAATACTATAATTTCTTGGTCGGCTGAATTTATCAGACTTTCCTTAAATAAAACCATTCCATGAATAAAGAAAAATGTATCATTATCGGATCTGGACCCGCTGGCCTCACAGCGGCCATTTATGCAGCAAGAGCGGACTTAGCCCCTATTGTCTTTGAAGGAACTTCTCCAGGAGGGCAATTGATGGGAACTTCTGAGGTAGAAAATTTCCCTGGATTCCCGAAAGGCATCATGGGACCACAACTTATGAATGATATGCGATCGCAAGCGACACGATTTGGGGCTAAGACACTTTATCAAAATGTTGATCGTGTTGATTTTTCAGACGCTAAAAACCTCAAAATATACGCGGGACACGAAACCTTTACCGCAGAAACCGTGATCATTGCCACAGGTGCTTCGGCACGATGGCTCGAGCTAGGCAAAGGCGAAGAACGATTTTATGGTAAGGGCTATTCGGCTTGTGCTACTTGTGATGGGGCTTTCTTTCGTGAAAAAATCGTAGCGGTTGTTGGTGGTGGTGATTCGGCTTGTGAAGAAGCTATGTTTCTGACCAAATTTGCCTCAAAAGTCTATCTACTACACCGTCGAGACACCTTGCGAGCGAGTAAACCTATGGTTAAGCGTGTTATGGAAAATGAAAAAATAGAAGTTATTTGGAACACTTCGGTTACGAATCTGGAAGGTGAAAACCTTTTATCGGGTGTCGAGCTAACCGATACCCAAACAAAAGCCACCTCAAAATTAGCCCTCAATGGACTTTTTATGGCGATTGGACATACGCCTAATACCAATTTTTTAGATGGACAACTAGAAACCAGTCACGGATACCTCGTCGTCACGGATAATACCAAAACAAAAATACCCTCTGTTTTTGTCGCAGGCGATGTCGCTGACTACCGTTATCAACAAGCCATTACCGCTGCAGGCGCTGGATGCATGGCGGCCCTGGACGCGGAGAATTATTTAGCCGAACAACTTTAAGCCTATGGGATTTTTAGGAAAACTTATAACCATCATTTTCGGGGTTTACGTGATAGCTATTACCGTTCTATTCTTTACACAAGAATCGATTATCTTTCACCCGCCAACGCTTAAAAGGGAAATCACCAATATTGATGGCGTAAATCCTGACGGCGATGTTTTTTTACAAACACTGGCTACCGGCGAAGAAATTAGTGGTTATTTTGTCCCACAACCACACACGCAAAAAACTATTATGTTTTTCCATGGTAATGCGGGTGATATTTCTGATAATGCGGGACGAATCGCTATGGCTGAAAGCATGGACTACCAAATAGTTCTTTTTGATTATCGGGGTTATGGGTTTAGCACGGGGCGAATACGACAAGAATCTGATCTTTATGAGGATAGTGAGGCGATTTATGAGTACCTTATGGAAAAAGGTATTCCGCGAAAGGATATTGTCTTTTGGGGGCAAAGTCTTGGTGGCGCTGTGGCAATAGAGATGGCGGTAAGACATCCCGAAGCCTCGCTCGTCATAGAATCAAGTTTTATAGACTTACCATCGATTGCTCCCTCATGGCTCAAAAAAATAGCCCCTAATTTTCTGTGGAAATACACTTTCAATTCTCAGAAAAAATTAAGCCAGTACACCGGAAACACCCTCGTCATACATAGTCCTGAAGATGAAGTCATTCCTTTCTCCATGGGGAAACTACTTTTTGACACCGCCAATAAACCCAAAAAGTTTCTCGAAACAGAAGGAACTCATAATAGTTTCTTGCAATATTTCTCCGCCTATCAATCCGCTATTGAAACCTTTTTACGGTATCAATACTAACTCACTGACAAGGCCGTCACAATTTCGTCGTAAGTAGGATCAATGATTTTGGCGACGGGCTTGCCTTCACGGAAAAAAACAATCGTCGATGGGGTAACGACTCTGTATCGCCTTTTTAGACTCGTGTTACGATCAAAATCAACCTTTAGGATTTCGTTCGGAAAGGTGGTCTGGTACCGGAAAAGCATATCATCCATAACCCGACAGGTCCCACACCAATTAGCGTGAAAATAAAGGGCAAAAGTAGCCTGCTCTCGTTTTAATTTTTCGAATTTAGCGGGCTTAAATGACTGATAGTAATTTGTCTCAACGAGGGTTGAACCTGATTCATAAGTATTCCAACTTGGGGCAAAAGAAGCCGCCCAAAATCCCCAATAGGAAGCCTGTGTTGTTAGTGTCGGAAGGATCAAGAAAGCCAATAGTAATTTTTTCATAATAATACTTTTAACTAAAATCACAAACATGTAAAGACATTTTGCGGGGATTTTTAGAATCCCTCACGGAAAGTCTGATAAGTTGATAAACATGAAGACCAACCAACAACAAAGCCGATTTGCCCAAAAAAACTTAGGGCAAAATTTTCTTAATAGTCCTCAGGTACTGATGGATATTTTAGCTGAAGCCGGCGATCTCATAAATAAAAATGTTTTGGAAATTGGTCCTGGATTGGGGTTCCTGACAGAAGGATTACTCGATAAACAAGGTCTTGTAACGGCGTTAGAGATTGACCCACGAGCGATCAAAATACTCGAAAAAAGATGGCATGATAATGAGCGATTCAAGCTATTGCCCGTGAGTATTCTGGATTTTGATCTAGACGCGTATTGGCACGAAAAACCGTATGTCGTTATCGCTAATATCCCCTACCACATAACCAATCCTATTCTTAAAAAACTTTTATCGCAGACTCAGAATAGACCGGAGTTCTCCCTGCTTATGGTGCAAAAAGAGGTCGGTGAAAAAATATGCATAACCCAAAAAAAGAAGCAGAAACGGTCGATTCTATCCCTTTCTGTTGAAATTTTTGCAGAACCTAAATACTGTTTTACGGTGCTTCGTGATAATTTTAATCCCGCTCCAAGAGTTGATTCGGCTATTATAAAGCTCACGACAAGACCCAAGCCACTCGTAGGCCCGGATGATGAAGTGGACTTTTTTACCGTTGTAAATGCGGGGTTTTCGCAAAAACGAAAAAAATTAGGCAATCATATTGGAACTTTCTTTGGCGTAGAGTCAAACAAGCTATTGGGCTCAATCGACCCTAACAGAAGGGCCGAAACCCTTGATGTCAATGACTGGATTACCATTATGCAGCATTTTCAAGCTCTACGAGGTAAGAGCGCCGTCTAGCAAGCACATCTATTTAGTACATACTTCCCCAAAATATCATATTCGAGATTTACGGTATCTTCTTTTTTTAGATACCCCAAAGTTGTTTCGGCTAAAGTATGGGAAATAATCGATACCTCAAACCAACCCGTCCCCACACGAGAAATTGTAAGAGAAATACCGTCAATAGCAATAGACCCTTTCGTGACGATGAATTTTTGATTTTCAGGGGTTATGCCTATCCGAAAAAGGACAAAATCTTCAACTTTTTCCCGCTTTAAAACGCTTCCTAATTCGTCTACATGCCCCAGAACAAAATGCCCTGAGTTTCTCGACCCAATAATGGCTGACCGTTCCAGATTTATACGGCTACCTTCTTCCACCTTCCCAAAAATAGTTTTGTTACGAGATTCTTCCATGATTTCTACCGAGAAAGTATCTTTTTCTTGTGCTACAACCGTACAACAAGTCCCCGATAAAGCGACCGACTCCCCGAGTGATAGAGCTTCTGCAAAGGGGTGTTTTATCGTAAAGATATTTTTTGTAATACCCGTAATAACGCCCACCGATTCTATAATTCCTGTAAACATCCGCCTCATACTACCGCAATAGCATACCTGCTTACAAGGATTAAACCTGAAAATCTTTTTTAGACTCGTCCTCGCAAAATCAACACAATGCTTGACAGGTAACCGCTTTTTTTTAGAATCGAAAAGATTTTTTTGGATAAAAAAATCTGTACGCGGAGTAGAGCAGTGG